>DNFL01000352.1 GCA_003486945.1 Hyphomonas sp.
CCTATTGGAAGAGTTCCGGGGGGAACTGATGGCTGACTGGAAGTCCGACGCGCATACGCCTCATACGAAGGCTCCCGCGCGAACGACTTCGACCAGCGCTCCGCAGGCAAATGAAGTTCAGGACGCCGGGCATCTGCGCCGGGTGCTGCGCATCTGGCGCACGAAGACGCTGCGCAGCGGGCGGAAAGTGGAATACATGCAGTTTGGCGCAGAGGACCTGCGTCCGCTGATCTGGCTGCACTCGATCGAGTATCCGATGGCGCCGCCATGGGGGATGTGTGTCGATGCGGCTGAGGCGGGTTTCGGGATCGTCTCGGTGCGCCGTCCGGGCTTTGGCGAGACGAGCAAGGTCGACACGGTTGAGGAAGAGGCGCGGCTGCTGGCGGAATTCCTCGAGTTGGAGGGATACGAAGACGCGGTGCTGATCATGGAAGGCTCGGCGCGTCCGGCGGGTGTGCGCCTGGCGATGTCGTCGCCGCGCATCGTGTTCTCCCTGATGGTCAAGCCGGGATACAACAACCTGCCGGTGGACGGCACGGAGCCGGACTGGATCGCCGGCATCCTTCAGCAGACCTTGATATCACACGCGGGGGCGAACCTGGCGCTGGCTTCCCTGCGCAGTCTCGGGGCGAGCTGGCTTTATGGTCCCTTCTTCGGTGTCGAGGGCGACCAGAATTTCGTGAAGTCTCACCGGCGCGACACAGCAGATGCGTGGCGCTGCCTGCGCCGGATTGATGCGGACACGTTCCGGCGCAACCTTGCCTTTTCGCAGCCAGACCCCTTGCTGACGCCGGGCGCGTTGAAGGACTTTCCGGGCCTCGCCGTGATCGGCGCGGACTCGCCCGTGCCGTGGCGAACCGGCTTTGACGCGAGATCCGAAGAACTTTGTATACGGACGTTCATCCTTCCAAAAGGATGTATTTTTGTGCTCCAGCAGAGCCGCAAGGAACTGTTTGAGCTTTTGGACACTATATAAAAGGAGGAGCTGAACATGGTTTTTGTATCGCTTACGGGATTTAAGCAGCTCCGAGCTTCAGGCCAAACCATTGCCGAAAGGGTCTGGTCCGATGAGCACCGCAGAACATGAATATCGCCGTGGACTGATCAACCCTGCGCAGGGCAACCTGCTCGACAAGGTGGGCGACCGCAAGCGGGTGCTTCGCATCTGGCAGACCGCCCGTGTTGGTCCTTCGACGCGCACGCTCGAATACATGCAGTTTGGCAAGGACGGGCTTCGCCCGCTCGTGTTCCTGCATTCGATCGAATATGCGAGCGCGCCCTCATGGGGGTTTTGCGTGGATGCGGCGCAGGCCGGGTTTGGCACGATTGCCGTCCGCCGGCCGGGCTTCGGCGCTTCAGACCGCGTGGACGGAGTGGACGCGCAGGCGGCACTGATCGATGCCTTCTTCGAAGAGGCGGGGCTGGAGAGTGTGATCCTGGTGGCGGTCGGATCCGCCTGCCCGGTCGGCTACCGGCTTGCGGCGATGTCGAAGCGGGTGACCTACACTGTCTATGTCAACTGCGTGTTCAACCGGGACATCCTGGCAGAATTCCGCCCGCAATGGCTGGGGCCGATGTTCCTGCAGGCAATCCAGAACCCTGCGGGCGCGCGCCTCTCGCTGGAGGCGCTGAAACAGGCCGTCCGGGCACGGAGTGCCGGGTGGCTGTACGAGTCCTTCCTGCAGAAAAGCGCCGGCGACCTTGCATTTGCGCGCACTTACCTGCGCGACATCGAAGCAGCATGGGAAATCGGCGCGAAGATTGATGCCCAGACGTTCCGGGAGGAAATCCGCCACTCGCTGCATGATGACGACTTCCTGACGGACGGCGTGTTGAAGCCGTTCCGCGGCCTTGCCCTTTCAGGAGTGGAGACGAGTGACACCTGGAAGGCGGGCTTCGAAGCGGAAGCGAAACGTGTGGGTGTTCCATTCGGCTATCTGTCGGGCGGCGACATCTTCGCGGCGTACCAATGCGCGGCTGAGCTGCTGGAAATCGTGCGAGAGTGCGGCTGAAGGCGCGCTTCTCGCCACAGGTATTAGCAAAGCCTTACGGGCGAAGATTCCGCCGCGCCGTGTCGCGGCGGATACAGTGGTCGCCTAAAGCCATGTAAATGCAGGGATTGCACCCGCGCGGAGTGCATTACAAATTGCTCAGTTAACGAACATTACCATTTTGGAAGAAGCCTTCCGCGTTCAGATTCTGGCAAGTCCTCGGGCTGAGCCTTTGGTGAGGCCTGATGGGAGGCCCGCAGGAATTTGAACGAGGAACGGGAATGACGAAAAAGACTGTGCGCTGGGGCACGGATATCGGTTGCCCGAAACAGATCCGGGCGTTTGAAGCGCGCAGCGAGCTCTCCGACCACGGACTGAGAGGCCGGCGCGCGAAAGGCGAGCTGGGACTCAGCCGCGGCATAACGCGCAAGGAGGCGCGGCGCGATGCTGCTGACGCCCTGCCCGCCTCAGAATCGATGACGCAGGACCAGTGGAGCGAGCGCGAACAGCTGATCGCCGAGCGCGCCGAGGAAGTGCGCCGGGGCACGACGACCTGGATGTCGACGACGGCAGCAAAGGTGCGCGACTATATTCACGACACCGCGCCGGCCGACATTCATCCCGACCAGTTGCGCGAGGCGATCAAGGCGGAAGAGCACGAATACCGCCACTATGAAACCGACGATTCCAATGATGCGAAGGAGCGCCATTCGGCAGCGATCATCGAGCTGCAGGCCTTCAAGGAACGCCACGGCGACCGCCTTGGCCAGCGCACACCGGACATCAAGAAGAACGTCGAGCAGGCCTGATAGCCCCCGACCAGCCCCATCAAAAGCCGT
>DNFL01000129.1 GCA_003486945.1 Hyphomonas sp.
GGCAGGGGCGACGACGCGGATGGAGTCGAGCTGGACGAAGCCGAGCTTGCGGATGGTGGCGGCAAGGTTGAGCGGACCGGTGGGCGTGGCGGCGAGGCCCTGCGCATCGAGCCACAGGCGCCGTGCGTCGCGGTTGCGGATGCGGAGCGGCGTGCCGGTCATTCGAAGAGCGCGAGCTGGCCGCCATCAAGGTGCACGCCTTCGCGGGCGAGGAGCGCGGTCTTGGTGCGCGTGCCGCCGGGCGCGGAGAAGCCGCCGACCTTGCCATCGGAGGTGAGCACGCGGTGGCAGGGCACGATGAGGGGCCAGGGGTTGCGCCCCATGGCGACGCCGACGGCGCGGGCGGCGATGGGCTCAAGACCGATACGCCCGGCAAGGCCGGCATAGGAGATGGTTTCGCCCCATCTGACTGCGCGCAGGGCGACATAGAGTTCGGCTTCGAACAGAGGCACGCCGGTCATGTCGAGCGTCACATCATGAAAGCCTGTTGACACGCCGGAGAGGAAGGCCCGCAGCGAGGCAATGACCGCCGCGATGTGGAGAGGCGCATCCGCTTCAGCGATCAGGCGTGTATCGGGGCGGCGCAGACGCCCGGCAGCCGAAAGCGGGCCAGCCTCGAACGGGCGCACGCGCGTCAGTCCGGAATCGGTCCAGCTGAGACCGCAGGTGCCTTCAGGCGTTTCGAATGTGGTCGCCGACTCGAACATTTGGGGAACATCGGCCGGATTGTGGGGATTGTCCAGAGGGGGCGGGCGAGCGGTGATCTGGTTTGATTTTTCGGTAGCTTCGGGTGGCCGCACTCGGTGGGAGTACCGCCTTTGCTAGTAATCTCCTGTCCGGCTGGCATTCGCCGAAACTAGCCGTTTACGGATAGCGGCGGCGCTTGCAGAATAAAGGGCATGCAAAAGGGATCGCGCATGCGCCGGACGACGCTCAAAATTGCAGCTTCCGCGGCCGCCTTTGCGCTTTGTTCCTGCGTAGCTCCAGTGTTTGCACAAGAGCTTCAAGACGCGGATTCAGGTGACGATGATTTGGTCGTCTTCGACCGCGCCTGCATGGACGATTACGGCCGCGATCTTTGCGATGAAAGTATCTGGACTGACATCGTCGCACGCTTCGGGCTAGATTCCGCCGAGATCGCCCAGCGAAAAGGTCTCCGCGGCGTTCGTGTCTTCACGATTGATGGCTATTCGAACGACATGCCCGCGGTTCTAATCCTGGCATCGACCTTCGACCGGGATGGAAAAGCGAACAACGCCGAGCTTGAAGTGCATCGTCAACCCTTTCACGATGAACGCAAGGCTGGCCCTCCGGTCCTAAAGAGGGAAGCACGATCTGACCTTTACGAAGCGGCGCGGGATCTGCAGGCACTGGTCACCGCTTCGTCTGAACGGCAAGTTGAGGACGATAAGGGTCAGACGAGCCGGCCTGGGGACGAGGACGAACAGCGTGTGCTGATGATTTGCCTCCACGCGTGGGTCACGGTGACAGAAAGCCTGACCGATGAAGGCGTTACGCGCCGTATTCGCAATGCCTGCGGAAGCGATCCGCTCTTCGAAGCAAGCTATGGAATGTCGGCTCGCGCCCTAGATAGCTTTGCGTATTGCAGTTACCTCGACCCGAAGAATTACCGCAATGAATCGGCGCAGCTTGAGCGATGCTTTTCGATTGATGGATCAGACAAGATCGCGGCAGCCGAAGTGACGACCATCTTCGATGCTTCGATAGACGACGCCACAGATCTCGGACCTTACCTTTCGCAAAACGTTCGTCTCAGCAGTCCCGATGGCGCGCGTATCTCAGGAGCGTCGGCCGTTCAGGCCGAGCTGGTTGATTCCGAGTTTGCCGAAACTGGCCTTTACGCTGACCACTTTATCGGCGCGCGCGACAGCGTCGTTGTGAGCGGTTGGCTCTATCACTTTATCGATAACGAAGTAAAAGCCACCGACATAAAATTCAGCTGGCAACGGCGTGGCAATTCGTGGGGCATCTCGGGCATCGACATCGGTCCCGTGGAAATGGAAGAATAGCGAGCCACCGCCTTAAAAGGGGGGCTGCGCGTGGCCCTAACAATGGCTCCCCCTTCGATGAAGACCCAGCCCCAATCAAAGCTCACTTTGGCCATAGTCCGCTTAGGGCCAGTTCCGGTCGCCGAGTTTAGCCTGATGAAAGGCTGGCCATGTTCAATTCTGCCATTGGCGCAGAACTATCTCATCACGCTGCTGAAAGGTATAAATCTCACGCTCGGCGCTCACGCCAGATGCTTCGCGAAGAAGTCCAGGGTGCGGCTCCAGGCGAGGGCGGCGGCGGCGGGGTCGTAGCGGGGGGTGGTGTCGTTGTGGAAGCCGTGCTGGGTGCCTTCGTACCAGTGCATCTCGTAGGACTTGCCGGCGGCCTTGAGGGCGGCTTCGTAGGGCGGCCAGCCTTCGTTGACGCGGGGGTCTTCGCTGGCGAGGTGGATCTGCAGGGGCACTTCGACCTTTGCGGCGTCTTCCACGGACGGCCAGCCGCCATAATAGGGCACAGAGGCCTTGAGCCAGGGCTGGTGGACGGCCATCAGGTTGGTGATGGCGCCGCCGAAGCAGAAGCCGGTGCAGGCGATTTTTCCATTCGTGTACGGATGATCCCGCAGGAATTCGGCGGCGGCCACGAAGTCTGCGAACATGGACTCGCGCGTGCGGGTGGCCTGCAGCTCGCGCCCATCATCATCATTGCCGGGATAGCCGCCGAGCGGATGGAGCGCGTCCGGGCCGAAGGCGACATAGCCGGCCTTGGCGCAGCGGCGCACGACATCGCGGATGTAGGGATTGAGGCCGCGGTTTTCATGGACGACGACGATGCCGGCGAGCTTGCCGGTGGCGTTTGCGGGGCGCACGAGATAGCCGGCCATTTCCCCTGCCCCGTTCGGCGAGGCGTAGGTGACGGTTTCCTCGATGATGTCTGGTTCGCCTTCAGCGGTCTGGGCGCGGCCATAGTCCGGCATCACGCAGGCGGCGAGGGTGGAGACGGTGAGGCCGCCGACGGCGTAGGTGGAAAGCTTCGAGAAGAAGTCGCGGCGGGAGAGGTCACCGTGGCAATAGGCGTCGTAGAGGCGGAAGACTTCCTGCGGGATTTCGATCTTGTGTTCGGTGTCGGCCATGATTTTTCTCCCTGTGCTTTGGGGAAAGTATAGGCTTGCACGAGGGACAGGCCACTTTTTTATGCGGGCCCCGTGATCAGAGCCCTTCTCGCCACGCGCCTTCGGTCGCGCAGCCTTGCTCGGGAAATCGCGGTGGGATTTCTGATCCTCGTAAGCCCGCTCACACCTCCCCCCCTCTCCCCTCCCCCCCCCCTCACTCCCCCACCCTGCCCCCG
>DNFL01000262.1:0-3725 GCA_003486945.1 Hyphomonas sp.
ACCATGTCGGACTCGTTGATGGCCTTCCAGCCGGCAACAGACGATCCATCGAACATCTGGCCTTCGGTGAAGAAGTCTTCGCCGACCATGTTCTTGTGGAAGGTGACGTGCTGCATCTTTCCGCGCGGATCGGTGAAGCGAAGGTCGACATACTGGATGTCTTCATCCTTCATTTTTTTGTAGAGCTGATCAGCCATTGGTTCTGCCTTCTGGTGAGCTGTTTGTGCTGTCTGATATGGGGCGCGCGAAACCGCGCAGGTAATTCCTAGAGCGCTGCGTCGCCGGTTTCACCGGTACGAATCCGCACAGCGTCGATAACATCCGACACGAAGATTTTGCCATCCCCGATCTTGTCGGTGTGCGCGGCTTTCTTGATTGCCTCCACGGCACCTTCAACGGCGCTGTCGGCAAGCACGACTTCGATCTTCAGCTTGGGCAGGAAGTCCACGACATATTCCGCGCCGCGGTAGAGTTCGGTGTGGCCGCGCTGACGACCGAAGCCTTTGGCTTCGATGACCGTCATGCCTTGCAGGCCGATCTCCTGAAGGGCTTCCTTCACATCGTCGAGTTTGAAGGGTTTGATGATCGCTTCGATTTTCTTCATGCGTGGTTCTCCCCAGCCGCCGGGTTAAGATTTCATCCGTGCGTATGGGGTGTTTCGGGCAGTGGCGAGGGCAAGTGGCGGGAGTCGCGCGTCGCAGCCACCGGGTGGTAAATTTCCGTGCATGGGCGCCTAATGTTTGTGCAGGGACTTCTGCCCGGCATTGAACGAAAGTGACGCTGGCGTCACTTTTCAGCAAGGTCTGCGTGTGATAAGGCCGTAACCAAACACCGGAGACCTGCCGATGACTGCCGAAGTATATGTGCATCCAGAACGCCGCCGCGGCGCCTTCCGCCCTCTGAAGGCTTGGAAACACATGCAGCAGCTGATCGCCGACAAGGAAGACACCGAACAGGTCTTCCACATCATCGAAGCGCTGAACGGCAACGCCTTTGAGCGCAATTTCTGGGCATTCGTGAACACGCCAGCCGGGCAGAAACTGATTCAGGAGAAGCCCTACCTGCCGCCGATCCTCGACGATCACAGCTGGATCCATGCCCTGGCGGAAGGCACGGTCGGGCGCGCTTATGTCGAGTTCATGGAGCGGGAAGGTCTCACCGCACAGGGCCTCGTCGACGAAAGCATGAAATACCAGTCGAAATCGCGCGAGTTCGACGACGACATGCTCTGGTACGCGAATCGCCTGCGCGATACGCACGACCTGTTCCATGTTCTCACCGGTTACAACCGCGACGCACTGGGCGAAGCCTCGCTGCTCGCCTTCACATACAGCCAGAACCCTGGCCTAGGTGTCATCTTCATCGCCTTCATGGGCTGCCGCACCATTGCGAAGCACGCGCCGAAAGGTGCGCGCGTGATGGACTGTTTCGGGGAAGGCAAACGCAACGGCGCGGTTGCCGAGAAAATCATCCAGCAGGACATCCTCGCCCTGATGCATGAGCCGCTGGAGGCTGCCCGCGCGCGTCTCGGCATCCTGCCGCCCGTGATCTACCGCGAAACGCTCGCCCTGCTGGAACAGCACGGCTACACGCCGACCCTGCAGCCGCAGGCGATCGACGCTGAGCCCGTCGCCGCGTGATCTGGCTGATCCGTCACGGTGAGGCCGCAGCCGGCTGGGGCGACCATGCCGATCCGGGACTCAGTGACCTTGGCCACAGGCAGGCCGAAGCCGCCGCCGCGATCCTCGCGCCGCTGCCCGTGCGCGGCCTGATCTCCAGCCCGATGCAGCGCTGCCGGGAAACCTCCGCACCAACTTCAAAACAGTTCGCGCTCGCCCCCGCCATTGCGCAGGAAGTCAGCGAGATTACCGCGCCGGCCGGAACGGCGGACCGCGCGAGCTGGTTGCGCGGCATCATGACCGGCACTTGGACCGAAGCGGGTGACACCTACACCGTCTGGCGCCGCCGCGCGGGAGACTTCATCGAAGCGCTGCCGGAAGGCACCGTAGTCTTCTCGCATTTCGTTGCCATCAACGCGCTCTGCGGCCTGTTCGAGAATGATGACCGTGTCACCGTGTTCCGGCCCGGCCATTGTTCGATCACGCGGCTGGAGCGCCGGGGCGGAGCCCTGCGCGTGGCAGAATATGGAAGCGAAGCCGCGACTCGCGTGCTATGACCCGCCCCTATGGGCAGGCCTATTCTCACTCCACATGAAATGCGCGCCGCTGAGCAGGCGCTGTTCGATGCAGGGCTCGACAGTTTCGTCCTGATGCAGCGCGCCGGCGAGGCGGTTGCAGAGTTTGTTCACGCGCACTGGCCGGACGGCACGATCCAGGTTCTCTGCGGCCCCGGCGGCAATGGCGGCGACGGTTTCGTCGCAGCTGCGAAACTCGCCAAGCTCTGGCGCAAAGTAGAAGTTTTCTGCGTGGTTCCCGTCGCTGAGCTGACGGGCGACGCCGCCAAGGCCGCCGCGCTCTGGGAAGGCAAGGTCGGCACGCTCGAAGAAGCGCTGGCGGCGCCGCACGATCTTGTGCTCGATGCGCTCTATGGCGGCGGCCTGTCGCGTCCGCTCGAAGGCGCCGCCGCTGCGCTGGCTGAGCGTCCCGCGCGGGTGATCTCCGTCGATGTGCCCTCCGGCATCGACGGCGCCACGGCAAGGCCCATCGGCCCGTTCTTCCGCGCTGAAGGCACGCTCACCTTCGCCGCGCTGCGCCCTGCGCATGTGCTGCTGCCCGCCGCAGCCTTCTGCGGCGCGGTGATGGTCGCCGATATTGGCGTGCCGGTGCAGACCAAGGCGGTCGAGAACAGTCCGGCGCTCTGGGTCGGTCAGATGCCGCAGCCGGGGCAGAGCGATTACAAGCACCGCCGCGGCCATCTCAAGGTCGTCAGTGGACCGATGACCTCAACCGGCGCTGCGCGGCTCGCCGCCCGTGCCGGCCTGCGTGCCGGGGCGGGGCTGGTGACGCTGCTGTCGCCGCCGGATGCGATGATGGTCAATGCCGCGCATCTCACTGCCATCATGCTATCCTCCGTGGACGGAGCAGATGCGCTCACCGAGTCCGCCGCCACTGCCAATGTCGTCATCCTTGGTCCCGCCGCAGGCCTGACGGCGCGAACGCTCGCCTATGCCGAAACCCTGCTGAGATCGCCCGCGCGCTGTGTGCTCGACGCCGACGCGCTCACCGTGTTCAGCGACGATCCCGCTCGCCTTTTCGCGCTGCTGCGCCCCGGAGATGTGCTGACGCCGCATACCGGCGAGTTCCAGCGCCTGTTCGGCGACCTGCTCACCGCCGCGCCCAACAAGATCGAAGCCGCCCGCGCGGCTGCGGCGAAGGCTGGCTGCGTCGTGGTTGTGAAAGGGGCTGACACGGTGATCGCCGAACCCGGCGGCAATGCCCTCGTCAACACCCACGCCACCCGCTGGCTCGCCACCGCCGGCTCCGGCGACGTGCTCGCAGGCTTCATGGCCGGCTTCATGTCACAGGGCGTTGACACCTTCACCGCCGCCGCCATGGCCACCTGGATCCACGGCGAAGCCGGCATCCGCATCGGCGCTGGCCTGATCTCGGAAGACCTGGAGCAAGAGCTGCCGGACATCCTGAGCGCGCTGCACGGGGAGATACAGGTGCAAACCTAGGGCGGGTTGATCGCCCCAGCCTGTGGTGCGGATGAGAGGACTCGAACCTCCACACCTTGCGGCGCTGGAACCTAAATCCAGTGCGTCT
>DNFL01000262.1:3971-5032 GCA_003486945.1 Hyphomonas sp.
AACCTAAATCCAGTGCGTCTACCAATTCCGCCACATCCGCACGAGCCCGCCTCTTACGCGAGGGGGCGGCCCCCCGCAATGACCCGTCTGTGCGGGCGATCCGGGGTCACTGCACTCGCCCGCCCGGCGGCGTGGACAGGGCCCTTGCCATATGACATAAGCCGCCGCTTCAAGGCAGGTTTTGGCAGGTCCGGGCCCTGAGAAGGCGCCCCGGACCCGCGCGCATTTACGAAAGACGTGGACATGGAAGTCACCCAGACCAAGGCAGAAGGTCTCAGCCGCACCTTTGCGGTGAAGGTTACCGTGAAGGAACTTCAGGCGAAACTCGACCAGCGGATCGAGGAAGTGCGCCCCGGCATGCGCCTCAAGGGCTTCCGCCCCGGAAAGGTGCCGGCGGCGCATGTGCGCAAGATGTATGGCCGCGACCTGATGGGCGAACTGCTCGACAAGCTGGTCAACGAGACCAACCAGAAAGCGCTCGACGACGCCTCGCTGCGCCCTGCCGGCACCCCGCAGGTGCAGCTGGAAGGCGATATCGAGAAGGTCGTCATGGGTCAGGCCGACCTCGCCTGGCAGATGAATGTCGACGTGATGCCGGAATTCACGCCCATTGATCCCGCCACGCTGACCATCACGCGCCCGGTCGCGGAAGTCTCGCAGGCGCAGATCGACGAGGCCCTCGGCCGCATCGCCGAGCAGAACATCAAGTACGAAGCGCGCGAAGAAGGCGCTGTTTCGCAGGATGGCGACGCCGTGATCATCGATTTCGTCGGCAAGATCGACGGTGAAGCCTTCGACGGCGGCACCGCCGAACAGCAGGCCGTTGTCCTCGGTTCCAACCGCTTCATCCCGGGCTTCGAAGAGCAGCTCGTCGGCGTGAAAGCCGGTGACGAGAAAGTGCTGAACGTCTCCTTCCCGGATGACTACCCGTCCGCCAATCTCGCCGGCAAGGCCGCCACCTTCGAGACGAAAGTCCACGAAGTGCGTGCCCCGCAGACCCCGGCATTGGACGATGAGTTCGCCAAGGGCCTCGGCCTCGAAAGTCCACGAAGTGCGTGCCC
>DNFL01000040.1 GCA_003486945.1 Hyphomonas sp.
CAATGCCGGCTTCAACTGGAAAGTCATTGAAGCCAAATGGGACGGGTTCGAAGCGGCCTTTGAAGGCTTCGATCCCGGACGGCTTGCCTTCTTTGGCGACGAGATGATGAGCCAGCTCGTCGCCGATCCGCGCATCGTGCGAAACGGGCAGAAGATCAAGGCGGCGCTCGAGAACGCGAAGTTCGTTGCGGAGATTGAAGCGAAGGAAGGCGGCTTCGGCCGCTTCCTGGCAAAATGGCCGGGCGAGGATCAGACAGGCCTTCTGGACGTTCTGAACAAGCGCGGCTCACGCCTCGGCGGCGCGACGGGACAATACTTCCTGCGCTTTATAGGCGGACGCGTGGATCGCCTCCAGCCATGTCTGCGCGGCGCTGGTGCGCGAGGGCGTTCTGACGAAGCCGGAAGCCACAAGCAAGCGCGACCTTGCAAGCCTGCAGGCCGCCATCAACGCGTATCACGATGACAGCGGCCTGCCGCGCGCCCAGATCAGCCGGCTGCTCGCACTGAGCATCGGCTGAACGTCCTTATGCGGACGGTACGAAGTTGCCGTGGAAGCCAGGCGGGATGCGCGCCGGAATGTGCACGGTCGCGACGGCTGGTCCGGTGAAGTCCTGTGCGTCCAGGATGACAAATTCGGAACTGTCCGTGTTCGCATCCGTGACATAGCCGATCAGCCAGCCTTCATCCTCGCCGGCGCGTTCATGTTTCGGCACAAACACGAATTCGCCGGGATGCCGGCCGGGGCCAAAATCGCGCACTTCGCGGGCGCGGTTTGCCATATCGTGCTTGAACAGCCGCGTGTCGCTCACGAAGGAAGCGTCATGCTGCGGGGGCAAGGCAACCGCATAGGTGTAGCGGTATCCCTTGCCAGTGCGGCGTTCGTCATAACGCGGAAATTCCTGCGGCGCGGCGTCCATCACTTCGCGCGTTACGCGGCGCGCGGCGGGATCGATGACGAGAGATTCAAACCGCGAAGCTTGCGTGTCGGGGCCGTTCATGCCGGAGGCAAACATGGTTTCGTAGACGCAGGCATCCATGATCACCTTGCCATCTTCCGTCTCGTAGGCGTTTGACGGGTGGAAGATGTAGCAGGGTTCAACCTCGCACCAGATGATGTCAGCCGCTTTGCCCTCGCGTGGGAGCAGGCCGATGCGCGCCTTATGTTTCGGGTTCCAGTGGTAGGGGAAGGAGGCGCCTCCGATCAGGGCGCTCATCGAGAAGGTCACTGGCAGGTCCATCACGATCACATAGTTCGGCGTGATCATGCAATCATGGATCATCGGCCCGTTCTCTACCGGGATCGGCTCATTGCGCCGGATTCTTCCATCCGTGCCCAGAACAACATGCCAGATATTGCCGGGTGCCATCGCGTTGTAGCAAATCGCGTGCATCTCGCCGGTTTCCGGATCGAGATGCGGGTGGGCGGAGAAAGCTTCGCCCAGCGTGCCGCCAAACGTGGAATGCTCGCGCGTCTCAAGGTCCGCCGTGATCTCGACCGGATGGCCGCCGGCTTCGACGATGGCCCATAGCTTGCCGGCGTGGCCGACAATATTGGTATTGGCGGTGTCGGTGCGCGGATTGCGCTCGCCCGGTGCACGCGGTTCCCCGAGCGCATCGCTGACTGCGTTCGAGCGGACCCAGCGGTTGCGATACCAGAGTGCGCGCCCGCCTTCGAGCCGGATACCATGCAGCATCGCGTCGCCGACAAACCAGTGATGTGTCGCCGGGTTCACCTTCTGCAGCGGGTTCGGCCCATTGCGTACATAGAGGCCGTTCAGGCCCGCCGGAATCTCGCCGATGACTTTCAAGTCCGTGAAGGTCTGCTCGCTGGAGACCGGCTGGTGGATGCCTTCCAGGAACGGGTTCGGGCTCTTCGCCTTCTTGTGCTCCTTGTTGTAGGCGCTGATCGCGATCACGCCTTGGGTGACAACGCCGCGGATGGCGGCTTCCACAGGGCTGGTCATGGGGGGGCTCCTTGTCACGGTTGCCTGGGTCGGAAATATGTTTACGGTGCTAACATGAGCGAAGATGATAACACTGTCAACATAAAAACCGAGAACCGGCGCTATCATCATGGTGACCTGCGCGCGGCCCTGATCGAGGCAGGGCTTGAAGAGTTGCAGACCAAGGCGCCCGAGGAGGTCAGCCTGCGGGAAATCGCCCGCAAGGCCGGCGTCTCCGCAACGGCAGTTTATCGCCACTTTCCGGACAAGGCGGCCTTGCTGGGCGCGCTGTGCCTGATCGGCGGAGAACAGATGAGCGCCGCCTTTCGCGAGGCGATGTCGGGGGCGTCCAATCCGAAGGAAGCGTTCGAGGCGATGGGGTGCGCCTATGTCCGCTTCGCGCTCGCGAACCCGTCCCTGTTCCGTATGCTGATGACCCACAAGCTGGAAGAAGGTACGCCGTGGAATGCACGGCTTGGCGCGCTCAACAAGGCGCTGTCAGGTATCCTGCCGGAGAATGCGAGCGAGGATCAGCGCTGGGTGCGCCAGCTGCAGGCCTGGGCGCTGGTGCACGGGCTCGCCATGCTGATGCTGGACGGGCAAGTCCCGGCCGATGAGGCGCTCATCGACCGGGCTGTCCGGGCATACTTCGTCTGACGATTTATTCCGCTTCGTACTGAGGCAGGTTCAGTGCTGCTTCGATTTCGGCCCAGCTCGCCACTTTGAAGTTCTGGTCGACGCCGGATTGCGGGTTGCCATCATCCTGCACGATCACGATGCCGCGCGGCCAGCCGGGCAGGGCGCCGGAAAAGATATCGAGGCCGTCCGTGTGCGTCACTTCGTCGATGCCGAGTTCCGGATTTGCGACGATAGAGAAACTGCCCCGGTGCGCGTGCGGCGCCTGGCGGTCGTAGACGATGAAGCGGTTGGCTGACTGCGCAGAGGCGACCAGCCAGCCCTTGCCTTCCTTGCCGCGCCACAGCGTGACGCCTTCGACATCTGCCACAAGACCCGTGGCGCTACCGATCTCGTCAATCAGAACAGCGGCCGGTGCTTCATCATGATAGGCAAATTTCCAAAGCCCGCGATTCTCCTCGCCGACGAAGAGCAGGCCCTGCGTCTCGTCGAAGACGCAGCCTTCGATCTGGGTGCCGAGCTTCATCGTCTTGACCAACTGTCCGGCAAATTCGAGCGGGCTGGCAGAAACCGCCCAGATCTCGACTGTACCGTCCTTGTAGGTAACGCCGGCATAGTCGTGATTCCCTTCTCGGGCGGAGCAAATGCCGTAGGGTTCGGTGCGGTTCGTCGGAATGTCGCCGCGGTGCGACACTTCGCCTGTCGCCCGGTCGATCAGAAAGATCGAAATCGCGTGAACCTGATCATTGCTGGCAACGGCAACATCATAGGGACGATCCGCAGACTGACGAAGGTCGACATTGTTGATCAGGCCGATGGGAAGGCGCTGCACTTCCTTGCCGTTGAGATTATACACAACCAGCCCTTCGCGCTTGTTCGTGCCAAGGATCAGCGACTTCGAAGCATCGTCTGGATGAAGCCAGAGCGCCGGGTCATCTGCCGCATCGCCGCGGGCGCCGGCGGGGTCGGTTTCCATGGCTGCCGGGATAAGCCGCTGGTCTGCCAGCACGGGCGGAGCCGACGCACAGGCGCTGACTAGCAGGGCAGAGATTGAAGCGAGAACAGTGTGCGAGCGCATGGGGAGCAGTGCCTTCTTGATTGGAGTTTTCTGGTTTGGAAAACGATAGAGTTGTTCGGAGGATTCGATAACCTGACTAGGGATGTCAGCGGCCTGTCAGATTGCTGGCGGTTCGTACCTTCGGGATGTGACAGCAACGAGACAATCGGCTCATTTTTCTGGATGTCCTCGGCTATGCTTGTCGCCGTCCTGCCGCCCTCCTGAATTGTCAAGAAACGCTGACGGAACTGCAACAAAACTGTCTTGAGACACATCTAATGACCCGATGCGGGCTGGCGCGGGTGCCGGCTCAGAGCACCAATTTTTTCGGGGTCAGACCATGTCCATTCGCAGTTCTGTTTCGTTGCTGACACTCACGGGTGTGTTGGCAGGGGGTGTAGTTGCGCTTCCTGCCCAAGCGCAGGAAATCCTTTCCGGCCGCGTTGTCGATAGCAACGGCTCGCCGCTGCCCGGCGCGAAAGTCGAGATCCGCGCCGCTGGCCTCAGCACGTCGACCGACCGCGAAGGCAGCTTCATCTTCCAGTCGGTTCCGGCTGGTGACCTCGCGGTGCAAGTCGACTACCTCGGATTTCCGGGCGCTGAGCGAACCGTCGCTGTCGTTGCCGGCACGCCTTCCGTCATTGTCGTCACGCTGGGCGAAGACGCGCTGGCGCTTGAGCGCGTTGTTGTGCAGGGCGCCATCCTTGATGGTCAGGCGCGCGCGCTGAACCAGCAACGTACTGCTGCAAACACCACCTCTGTGGTTTCCTCCGACGCGATTGGCCGCTTCCCGGACTATAACGTCGCCGAAGCGCTCCAGCGCGTTCCGGGTTTCGCCATTTCTCGTGACCAGGGCGAAGGCCGCACGATCAACCTTCGAGGTGCGCCTTCAGACTTCACCGCCATCACGGTGGACGGTGTCGCCGTGGCTTCGCCGAATGCCACCACTCGGGCCGTTGATCTCGATACCGTTCCGTCAGACATCGTGAGCGCCATCGAAGTGTCCAAGACGCTGCTGCCAAACCAGGACGCCGACTCCATTGCCGGTTCCGTGAACCTCGTGACCCGCTCTGCCTTCGACCGCAGGGGTCCGCAAGCGGCACTGGATCTGGGCATCAGCCAGAATGAGATCGACAACAAAGCTGACTACAAAGGGTCCCTTCGGGTCTCAAACACTTTTGGTCCCGACGAGCAGTTCGGATTTCTGGCATCAGCCAGCTATTCCGTTGCTGACCGCGCGCTCGACAACATCGAGAGTGCCTGGGTGCGCCGGAATGATGGCAGCTTTGCTGTCGAGCAGATTCTCTTCAAGGACTATGATACGAAGCGCACGCGCGAATCATATACCGGCGCGTTTGATTTCCGTCCGGATGACTTATCCAAATACTACGTCCGTGGAACCTATTCGAAGTTTGAAGACGACGAATACCGCAACCAGTTGCTCCTCCAGCTCAGCGAAGGCACGCTTCAGCCCGGCAATACCGATCTGACCGGCACTTGGGTGAACCCGCGCATTGAGAAAGAGCTGCGTCACCGCACGCTCGTGAACGAGATCAGGACAGTTGCGCTGGGCGGTGAGAATATCTTCAGCGCACTGACGATGGATTATCAGCTCAGTTTCAACACGTCCGAATCGTCCTATCCGCAGCGCGACCAGCTCCTATTCCGCTCCTCGTTGCGCCCGGCGATCAGTTATGATTATACGGATGCCAACAATCCTGTAATCTCACTCTTCAGCACCAACCAGCACCTGAATTCCAGCTCCTTTGCTTTCCGCCAGCTGGATGCGCGCGCAGAGGATCAGAAGACAGACGAGTGGTCGGCCCGGGTTAACTTCATGATGCCATCAGTCCTGTTTGGGAACGCTGCTGAATATCGGTTCGGCGCTGCTTACCGTGACAGAGAGGTCAGCCGTGACGAGAATCGCTGGCGTTCGCGTGCTGCTGGTCTGGCGCCAACACAGACGTTCCCCCAGCTCCTGACAATCGAACCTTCGACCAATTTTGGCTACAATCTTGGGTTCAAGCTCGATCCCAGACTTGTAGACGCTTACCTCGCGAGCATCCGGGCTACACTGCAGTCTGATCCCAACCGCCGTGTGTCTCAATCTATTGAGGGCGATTTTTCGGCCGAAGAATCGATCAGCGCGGCCTATGGCATGGCGGACTTTACGGTTGGAAATACAGAAGTCATTGCGGGTCTGCGGGTTGAGCAGACCGACTTCAGCTCTACCGCCTATCGTGTGAGCACGGATACTGGGGCAAGTACGCCGCTCGAGAATTCGAACGACTACACGACCGTCTTCCCGAATCTTACCCTGCGCCACGAGTTCGGTGGCAATCTCGTCGGCCGCTTTGCTCTAACCCGGGGTCTTAATCGGCCGTCCTATCCTGATGTCGTGGCCCGAGTTTCGGCCGGCGACACGCCGCCGCTGACAGTCAGCCGTGGTAACCCGGATCTCAAGCCGACCATTTCGAACAATCTCGACGCCGGCCTAGAATACTACATGCCGAACCTCGGCATCATTGCCGTGAACGGCTTCTACAAACAGCTGGAAGACTTCGCTTACACCAACCGGATCACCGGCGCCGTGTTCGAAGGTTCGCCGGCAACCATCATCGAAGTGCGCAACTCTGACGAAGGCTACATCGCCGGCGTCGAGTTCAACTGGGCGCAGAACTTCAAGTTCCAGGGCGTGCCGGGCTCGTTCGGTATCATGGCCAATGTCACGCTCGCCGATTCCGAAGTGAAACTGGGTTCGGCAGCGACCAGCGGTCGCTCGAAGGCCCCGCTGGAAGGCCAGTCGGACTACGTCGGCAACCTAGCCGTCTTCTGGGAAAACGAGCGCTCAAGCATCCGTTTGTCCTACAATGATCGCGGCGACTATGTGGATGCGCTCAATCTGGAAGATGCTGCCCTCGATCTCTACTGGCAGGGCCGCGACCAGCTTGACCTTTCAGCGTCCTACGAGTTCAGCCCGCGCTTCGAAATGTACCTCGAAGCGAAAAATCTGACCGATACCGAAGGCCTGCGTTATTTCGGCTCCACCAACCGAGTGTATGAGCGCGAGCGTTTCGGCCGCACCACCTTCCTCGGTGCGCGCTTCAAGTACTAGGTCTCAGGCTGACCCAGCAGTGAAGCGGCCAGGGCTGCCCTGGCCGCTTCAATCATGTCTGGAGCCAAGGCGCCAAGCAGCGGACCTATGTCTTCCACCAGCTTCCGATCCGGCTCGCATATTCTGATGGCGATTCGGCCGTCAGCAGACGGACGGTCCGGAAGGCGCGTTTCAGGGCGCGGCGGCGGGCTTTCCCGATGATATCTCTCACGACTTTCAATTCCGGTTTCGGGAGGCGGTCCGCGGGCAGGGCACCTATCGCGTCACCCAGCAAGCCTAGATCGCGCCATGTACCCAGATCATCGCACAACCGTTCGCCGGCGGCGCCGTAGCCGTCCATTACATCCGGAAATACATCGCGTAGCAGCAGCGTATGGTACCAGTGATCCTTCGCCCGTTTGCGCAGGTCATGCACCGGGTCTTCGTCATCGGCATGTGCCGCAGCGTCTGCAGCACGGCGCAGGCGCCGGTAACTCTTGCGCAGTCCGGGCTCCAGCGCGGACCATCCCTTGCGGGATACATCCCAGCCCAGCGCCCGGCTTTCAGCCTCCAGCATCTCTTCGCCAAAGGCCTTCAACAGTTTTGTCGATCCGCGCGGCGCAGCGACCCGGGCCGGCGCGATCAGCGGTGAAAGGCGGCCCTCCAGATCATCCGGAAGGTCCAGCGAAGTAAACGTCTCTGCCAGCGCGCCGCGGTCTCGCAGTGCGGACAAGCGGCGTGCGGCATCGCGCAGGGCGTCGATCTCGGCCCTGGCTTCGGGCATGGAAGGTCCCACCAGACGCAGCAACGCCCGTAGCCGCTTGGTCGCCTTGCGGCCCTCATGCACCTTGCGCGCGGCGGAAAGATGCGTGTCCGCCAGCATCGCACTGATCAGCTCGAATTCCCGCGCCGCTATGCGCCGGACACCGTCCGTGATGGTCCGGTCGCTGGACTTGAACCTATAGGCCATCGGTGCCGCTTTGCCTCCCCGGCCCAGATTGCACAGGCAGAAATCCCGCGCCAATCCTCTCGCGTCCCCCGCGACTACAGGAATCTGGAACCCTGATGGGGGCTATCCGGGGCGGGCCGAATCCGCCGATACTCGATCTCGATGTTCCAGAACCTGCAGACCCTGTTCAACAATCTCGGCCTGATCACCTGTGCGCTGGCGGTCGGCGCATCCTGGGTTGCCTCGATCGTTTCGCCCAATTGCAGCTTCGACAAGCTCACCGGCGCCCGCGCCGATGGGCATGTTCGCGAGCTCATCCACCGCACCAGCCCGCAACTCGGCTTCCTGATGGCGGTTTCGGGCGGCCTGTTCATGCTGGGCAGCAGCTGGATAGCTGGTGTCATCTCATTCGTCGCCGCCTTCGGCTTCTATGCCACTCGCATGATGCTGGCTCCGAAAGAGGGCAAGAACCGGCCCGGCGTGAAAACGCGGCGCAAGGAGCAGCGCGGCACGTCGGTAAGCCTGTCGCTGATTTTCACGCTGACGGCGGTCATCGCCGCCATACTGGGGCTTTTCGGCCTCTAACCTTTAATCAGCCAGAGGCAGCCCATCTCGTGCAGCTGGCGGAAGGCCACGCTGGACCGATCCGCTGCAGCGCGCGCGAGGCGCCCGGCCGTCTTGCGGTTCGCCGCCAGCATCAGCACGCAGATCAGCAAGCCCACGCCGGCCATCCACCAGCCGACCACCATCGCGGCAATCACGCCCAGAAGGCAGGCGAGATAGGCGAGCGCGTCGAGCAGGCGCATGCGAATGTCGAGGAACCTGCCGAACGGCTTCAGCAGCTCCGGCTGGCGGTGCAGCGCTTCGGCGTCGATGGCAAAGCGGGTTCCGGGCACGTTTTCATAGATCAGCGCCCGGGTCATCCGGCCGCCATCATGCGGGTTCGGCTGTGTCGACAGGAACATGGCAGAGTCCTTCTGTTTCGCCCCAGGCCCGCAATAATTAACAGCCGCCCGTCACCGCATTCTTCGCGCCACAGGTGAAAATCAATGCTTCATCAATACCTTGGGTTAACCCTCGGGAAATTGCGCGCGGCTGGCGAGGGCCATTGCCGGATCGAAATCCCTGACTTACGCTGCACTGCAACATAAAGGGTCTGCAAAGCGATGCTCTACTCCCTCGTTGAAATGAACCGCGTGGTGATGGCTCCGATGCGTCTTGCGGCGCGGGCCGGCCGGGCGGCGCTGGCATCGCCCCTGAACCCGCTGGGTCATACCAGCTACGGCAAATCGCTGAGCGCGATGGCCGACGTGTTCGAAAGCGCGACCCGATATTATGGCAAGCCAGAATGGCGCATCGACTCCGTTCGCATCAACAGCGTGCCGGTTCCGGTCACACCGACACCGGTCTGGCGCTCGCCCTGGTGCCAGCTGATCCATTTCCGCAAGGACCCGGACGTATTCGCCACCACACAGCGCAAGAACGCCTCGCCGCTGCCGCGTCTGCTGATCGTTGCGCCGCTGTCCGGTCACTATGCGACGCTGCTGCGCGGCACAGTCGAAGGCTTCCTCGAAACGCATGACGTCTACATCACCGACTGGTCGGACGCGCGCATGGCGCCGGTCTGGCTCGGCCGGTTTGACCTTGATGATTACATCGACCATGTCCGCCGTATGCTGACGGAACTCGGCGGCGGCGCACACGTGCTCGCCGTCTGCCAACCTGGTCCGCCGGTGCTCGCGGCTATCTCGATGATGGCGGAAGACGGCGATCCGGCGCTCCCGGCCTCGATGACCTATATGGGCTCGCCGATCGATGCGCGCCGCTCGCCCACCGTACCGAACAAGCTCTCCGAAGAGCGCAGCTTCGACTGGTTCGAGCAGAACATGATCCACACCGTGCCGGCGCCCTATCCGGGCGTGCTGCGCCGCGTCTATCCGGGCTTCGTGCAACTGGCCTCGTTCATGAACATGAACTGGAACCGCCATGTCGACGCGCACTGGAAATTCTTCAACCACCTCGTCGGCGGCGACGGCGACAATGCCTCTCGGCACCGCGAGTTTTATGACGAATACCTCTCGGTGCTCGACCTGACGGAAGAGTTTTACCTGCAGACCATCCAGCGCGTCTTCCAAGAACACCACCTGCCGCGCGGCATCTACAAGTATCGCGGCGAGCGTCTCGTGAAGCCGTCCGCCATCCGCGACGTCGCGCTGATGACCGTCGAAGGCGAGAAGGACGATATCTCCGGCATCGGCCAGACACAGGCAGCGCATGATATCTGCACCGGCATCCCGAAAGAGATGCAGACGGACTATATCCAGCCCGGCGTCGGACATTACGGCGTGTTCAACGGCTCGCGTTTCGAAACCGAGATCGCGCCGCGCGTCACACAGTTCACGCGCCGCTTCACCCGGCGCGAAGCCGAAGAAGTCGCTGCTGCAAAACACTAAGCCGCGTAGGGCAGGGCCGCGAAGTCGATCAGCTCGATTTCCGGCGTGAGATGGCCTTCGCGGTGCGGTTCGTCTTGTGCGAGCGCGGTGGAGAGATATTTCTTGTTGCAGTCGCTGAACACGGTCGCAACCACTGCGTCCGGTCCCAGTCTCTCTGCCGCCATCAGCGCGCCGATCAGGTTCGCGCCAGATGAAATGCCGACCGCCAGCCCGAATTCACGCGCGAGGCGCTGCGCCATGCGGACGGCGTCGCCGTCAGACACCGAGATCACTTCATTCAGTTCACGGAAGTTCACCAGCGCCGGGATGAAATCATCCGAGATGCCCTGAATGCGGTGGCTGCCCACCTTGTGCCCGGTCGAAAGTGTCGGCGACTCCTTCGGTTCCAGCGGATGGATGCGCACTTCCGGAAGGGATGCGCGCAGCGCGCCGCCCACGCCCATCACCGTGCCGCCCGTGCCAACGCCGGCCACGAATGCGTCCGGCTTCAGTCCAAGACGCGCAAGCTGCGCCAGCAATTCCGGGCCTGTCGTTTCAAAGTGCGCGCGGGCATTGTCGCAGTTCGAAAACTGGCAGGGCAGGAACACATCGCCCCGGCCGGCGGCGAGCTCTTCAGTCGCGGCAATCGCGCCAAGGAATCCGCCCTGTTCGCGGCTGAGCAGATTGAGGCGCGCACCAAAGCTGCGCAGCAGGCATTTGCGCTCTTCGCTCATCCAGTCCGGCATGAAGATCTCGACCGGATGACCGAGCGCGCGTCCGAGCGCGGCGAGCGCGATGCCGGCATTGCCGCTCGTCGCTTCGGCAATCGTGTCGCCCGGCTGCAGCGAACCGGACCGGTAGGCGCGCGTCAGGATCGACAGCGCCATTCGGTCCTTGATCGAGCCGGTGAAATTGTAATGCTCGGCCTTGGCATGGATCACACGCTCCCGGCCACGAAAGCGCAGGCGGATAGACACCAGCGGCGTGCGCCCGATCAGGCCTGCAAGGCCCTTGAGGCAAGAAGGCTCCCTGCCGGGGTGGGGGGCGGCAGGGAGCGGGCTGGCCGAAGCGCTCCGAATATGCGGGAGGGACATCCAACGCTCCTGGTCAACTCCGATAAAGTCTCACAGCGGGTTTCAAAATTCATGTCGGAATTTCGGAGAAAACGTATTCAAGCGATCAAAATTTTCGTCTAGAAATCAGAATGACCGAAAATATTGATGATACAGACCGCCTCATCCTCCGGGCCCTGCAGGCGGATGCTAGCGAATCGCTGGAGGCGCTCGCGGCGCGGGCGAACATTTCGGTGAATACCTGCTGGCGGCGGGTGAAGCGGTTGGAAGAGAGCGGCCTGCTGATGCGCCGGGTCGCGCTGGTCGATCCGGAGAAGGCGGGGCTCGGGCAGACGGTGTTTGTTGCGATCCGCACACGCGACCATTCTGCGGGCTGGCTTGAACGGTTTGCGAAAACTGTGCGGGCGATCCCGGAAGTCATCGAATTCTACCGCATGGCCGGGGATGTGGATTACCTGCTGAAAGTGCAGGTCGCGAGTGTGCGCGACTATGACCGCGTCTATCGCCAGCTGATCACGCGCATCGACCTTGCCGATGTCAGCGCAACCTTCGCGATGGAGTGTATCAAGAACACGACGGAGCTTCCGCTCTGATCTCGCATTTTGCCTCCGCCTGTGTTCGCTCGAATTTCAGAACGGAAGGATAGGCCAGAAAGGTGACCACAAGCGCCCCGATGGCCGCGCCGATCACTTCCCGCATTCCTCTCGACAGTTTCATTGCCAGTCTCCTCCGTCCCTGGAGGAGGAAGGTGCAATCGCTGTGCCGTCCGCGTTAAGGTTAGGGATTGCCCCGATAGACGCTGAAATCCGGACGCACGTGTTCATGGTCCTCGTGGTCGGCATGGTCCTGATGGTGCTGGTGATCATGGCCGGGCAAGGGCAGCGTCTCTATGATCAGCGCAAAGACGATCCCGGACGCCAGCGCCGCAATCCCGCGTCCGGGCGAAACTTCCGTCAGCGGCTTCATCATCGGTCCGGTGGCGACATAGATCAGCAGACCGGCCGAGACGGCGTAGAGTGCCGCGATTGTTTCCGCGCCGAGGCCGGTCACGAACACACCGGAAACAAGCGCGCCGAGCGGCGTCGTTGCCCCCGCCGCCAGGAAAGCCCAGATCAGCGCCTCACGCAACCTGAAACCATGCCGCGAAAGGATTGCAAACGCGATTATACCTTCGGCAAACTCGTGCATGATCAGCCCGACCGAGGCATAGACGCCTGACGCAAAGCTCGCCGCGAAAGCGACGGAATAGATCACGCCGTCAAAGAAGGAATGCACGGCAACGGCCATCAGCGGTGTGATCGCCTCGGCGCGGGCCTGCGTGTTGTGGCCTTCCGGCAGGAAGGTGCGCACGGCGAAGCTGAGGAGAAGCCCGGCAAAGAATCCGCCGAGCAGGAACTTCGCCGCATCATGCCCGGCAGCAAGCGCTTCAGGCACGACATGCAACAGGCACAGCGTGATCAGCATGCCGCCGGCGGACAGTGCGAACAGGCCGGACTGGCGCGCCGACCAGTCGCTGCGCAGCGCCACGGCGATCAGGCCGAGCGAAGTGACAACAGCAGCGATGAGGCCAAAGGAAAAAGAGGCCTGCAGGGAGATCGGCATGAGGCGGGCGGTTCCGTGAATATCGACAGGAAGCGGCTGGAAGACGGGTCGCCCGGCGCTTGCGAAAAGTGTTATAATGTTTCATTATTGACTTGGCGAGCGGAAATTTCCGCGCAGACCTGTTTTCCACTGTCCCACCTGTCCCGGAGCCTCCCATGCTGCTGTCCCGAACTTCTGTCCTCGCTCTGGTCGCGTCCGCTGGCCTTGCTGTTCTGTCTGCATGCGGCGCCAGCGATACGCCGGCCCAGCAACCCGCGCCGGTTGAGGAGCCGGAAGTGCAGGCGGAAACTGCTGAAGAGGAACATACCGAAGACGCGGATGCGCACGAGGGCGAAACCGAGGCGGAGGATCACGACCATGACCATGATCATGAAGCCAGCGGCGCCGGGGTAGCGCATGTGCACGGGGTCGGTGATCTGGCGCTGAGCTGGGAAGGCAGCAAGCTGACGGGCGAGCTGATTTCGCCGCTGGCGAATTTCGGTCTTTCGGAAGCGGAAGGTGTGATCAGCGATGCGGTGCTGGCCGAGCTGCCGGGGCTGGTGATGATCACGGGCGGTAACTGCGTGGCGGAGCCGCCGGTTGCCAAGGTCGACAAGTCGAGCGGACACACCGATGCGCACGTCGATCTGGCCTGGAACTGTGCAGCGCCTTCAGGGGTTTCCTCCGTGACGTTCTCGGGTTTTACAGCTTTTTCCAGCTTTGAGCGGGTCAACGCGATCTACCTGACCGACGCCGTCCAGAAGGCGGGCGAACTGTCGCCTTCCTCGCCGAGCCTTTCCCTGAAATAAGTCGGTCATGACCGACACTGTTATTGGCATCGAGAATGTCCGGTTCGCCTGGGCGCGCGGGCCGGAGGTTCTGGACATTCCGGCCTTCTCGCTGGCGCGCGGAGAGCGCGTGTTCCTGAAAGGGCCGTCGGGTTCCGGCAAGTCGACCCTGCTTGGCCTGATCGCCGGCGTTCTGGCGCCGCAGGCGGGAACGATCCGGGTGCTGGATCAGGATATGGGCGCCTTGTCGGCGGCGAAGCGCGACAAGCTGCGGGCCGATCATGTCGGGGTGATATTCCAGATGTTCAATCTGGTGCCATATCTCTCGGTGACCGGGAATGTGCTTCTGCCGCTGCGCTTTTCCTCTGCGCGCCGGAAGGCGGCGGGGGCGGATGCGGAAGGGGAGGCGCGGCGTCTGCTCGCGCGCCTCGGATTGACGGATGAAGCGCTGCTCAGCCGGCGGGTGTCGGACCTTTCGGTCGGCCAGCAGCAGCGGGTTGCCGCGGCGCGCGCGTTGATCGGGGCACCGGACCTGATCATCGCGGACGAGCCGACGTCGGCGCTCGATGCCGATGCGCGCGACCGGTTCATTTCGCTGCTTTCGGAAGAAGTCGAACGCTCCGGCGCAAGCCTGTTGTTCGTCAGCCATGACGCGAGCCTTGCGCCGCTGTTCACGCGCGCGGTCGATCTTTCCGCCATCAACCGGGCAGGGGTAACGGCATGATCGCGCTGCTCTCTCTCGCCTGGCGCAGCCTGCTCAACCGCAAGGGCTCGGTGATCCTCACCATCCTGGCGGTCGCGCTTTCGGTTGCGCTTTTCCTCGGTGTCGAGAAGGCGCGCAACGGGGCGCGCGACGGGTTCGGCAACACGATTTCGGGAACCGATCTGATCGTCGGCGCGCCGACCGGTTCGGTGAATCTCCTGCTCTACACTGTGTTCCGGATGGGTAATGCGACAGCGGAGATTTCCTGGCCGACCTATCAGCAGATTGCCGCGCGCAAGGATGTAGCCTGGACCGTGCCGATCTCGCTAGGCGACAACCATCTCGGCTACCGTGTGATGGGCACGACCACGGATTATTTCGAGCATTACAAGTTTGGCGGCGGCAAACCGCTGGAGATCGCCGATGGCGAGATATTCGACGACCTGTTCGATGCCGTTATCGGCGCCGAAGTGGCGCGCGATCTTGGCTACACGGTCGGCACGCCGCTGGTGCTGACACACGGGCTCGGCTCCGCCGGGTTCGAAGCGGCACACGACAACCGGCCTTTCCGGGTTGTTGGCATACTCAAACCCACCGGCACACCCGTTGACCGCTCGGTGCATGTTTCGCTGGAAGCGATCACGGCGATCCATGTCGGCTGGGAATCCGGCGCGCGCAATCCGTTGGCGGATACGATCTCGGAAGAGATGATCCGTTCGTTCAACCTGACCCCGCGCACGGTGACGGCGGTGTTCGTCGGCCTCGAGCGCAAGGGCACGATCCTGACGACGCGGCGCGCGATCAACACCAACAAGGGTGAACCGCTGATGGCAATTATCCCCGGCGAAGCGCTGGCGGAGCTCTGGAGCGTGACCGCTGTGGCCGAACGCGCGCTGCTGGCGGTCTCTGCCTTTGTCATCGCGGTGGGCCTCGTTTCGATCCTCACCTCGATCCTGACCAGCCTGAACGAGCGCCGGCGCGAAATGTCGATCCTGCGGGCCACCGGCGCGCGGCCGCACCACATCTTCCTGCTGCTGGTGCTGGAGGCCGGCCTTGTGGGCTTTATCGGCGCGATTCTCGGCATTGTTCTCGTATATGTGATCCTCGGCGCGCTCGCGCCGATGTTGCAGGCCCAGTATGGTGTTGCCTTCGGCACCGGGCTTCCGGGCCGCGTCGACCTGACCGTGCTGGGCGCCGTATCGGGCGCCTCGCTGCTGATCGGCGCTGTTCCGGCGATCGCGGCGATGCGCCGGTCCCTTGCAGACGGGCTCAGCGTCCGGCTTTAAGGAACGGCCCGGATGATATGGATTCAGGTGCTGGCGGGATGCTGCCGGCAGTTCTAAATGGATGGCATGATCTCTCAGATGAAACCGCTCACCGTCGCCCTCCTGTCGTTTGTCCTCGTTGCCTGCGGCGGCGCCGCTTCCGATGTGGCCGAAGCCGCACCGCCCGCTTCGCCGGCCTCTGCAGCTCGCCCTGTGGCGAAACCGGCACAGACCGCAGAAGAGCGCGCAGCCGCCCGCGCCGAGAAAGCCGCCCAGCGCGCCGCCGAACGCAAGAAGATGGACGAAGACCTCGCCGCGCGCGGCGTGAAGCGCGTCGGTTGGGAAGACCTGATGCCGGAAGGCGAGAATGAGCGCCTCGCCCAGATGTACCAGGCGCAGATGGCGATGCTGTTCTCCAGCCCGGTGGCCGAAGGCGGCGCCGGCGATGTCGGCATCCAGATCGGCACATTCAACACGGTGAAGGAACTCAACGGCAAGAAGATCGTGATCCCCGGCTATACGGTGCCGTTTGAGTTCGGCCCGGATGCGCAGATCAAGGAATTCCTGCTGGTTCCGCAGTTCGGCCAGTGCCTGCACAATCCGCCGCCGCCGCCGAACCAGACGATCTTCGTGATTGCCGACAAGGCGATCAAGATGAAGGATCTGGCGCAGGCGGTCTGGATCGAGGGCACGATCTATACCCAGACGCAGGAAAGCGAACTGGCGGATGCCGCTTATACGATCAAGCTCGACCGGATCACGGAGTATACCTATTGAGCGGACCTGACCCGTCGCGGCTGAAAGTGGTCGCCTGGGATTTTGACGGCGTTCTCAATCGCAATATCGAACAGGGCGTGTTCCTCTGGTCGAAGACTTTCGAGCAGGACCTTGGCCTGCCGCTGCAATCCTTCAGCCATTACCTGTTCGGCGGGCGTTTCCAGAAGGCGATGGTCGGCGAGGCGTGCCTGAAGGAACTCGTCACCGAGTGGAGCGAGCTCAACGGCGCTGCCGGTCGGGCAGGGGAGATCCTCGACTACTGGTTTCGCGCCGATGCGATGCCGGACCACGACACGCTGGGGATCGTCCGTGGACTGAAGGCGCGCGGCGTCAGCAATGTGATGGCAACCAACAACGAAGTGCACCGTACACAGTTCATCGAACATGACATGGGCTTCGGCGCGCACATGGACCGCATCTTCGCCGCCGGCCGGATGAAGATCGCCAAGCCGGACAGTGCCTATTTCGCGCATATCGAGGAGACGCTGGAGATTGACCCGGCGCAAATCCTTCTGGTCGACGACCTGCACGAGAACATTCTCTCGGCGCGTGGAAGAGGCTGGCAGACCTTCCATTTCACGCCCGGCTCGCATGGCGATCTGGCGGGTGCGTTGGGCTTGCAGCCCTGAGCCTGATCCATCGCGGAGCGGGGATCAAAACAGCCCTGAGCCAGGTTCACGTGAGGCGCCCTCGGCGCCGATACGGAACCTGATAAAAAAGAAGGGCGGCCGTCTGGCCGCCCCTCACTACTCTACTCGGGTACTCTACTATCCATCACAATGCAGGTGATTCCCTAACACCGGATGAACAAGGTTACGCCCCCTAGCTCTGCTTGGCGAGCAGGTTGCGGATTTCTTCCAGCAGCACTTCCTGGCGCGGCGGGGCCGGGGGCGGTGCGGCGGCTTCGGCCTTCTTGAGATTGTTCATGGCCTTGATGATCATGAACATCACAAAGGCGACAATGATGAAGGAGATGACGGCGGAGATGAACGCGCCGAGTTCGATGACGGCAGCCTCTTTCACGACCGCGCCGGCGGCATCGAGTTCCGCCGGAACAATGGTGAACTTCAGCGCCGACAGGTCAATGCCGCCCATGATCGGCGCAAGGACCGGCAGGAACACGCCCTGGATGAAGGCAGTGACCACGGTGGCGAAAGCGCCGCCCATGACAAAGCCCACGGCCATGTCGATGAGGTTGCCCTTCATCGCGAATTCTTTGAATTCCTTTAGCATTTCTACCCCTTTGAACTGTCCCGGAGCGTCATGCACTCCGGCTTCAGATTGCGGGCTTCGGACGCAGCGTCAAGCTGGGGCCGCATGAAAGGCGAGCAATGAGGGGCTTTATCGCGCCTCGGGATCGTCGCCGCCATTGACGCGGGCGCGCAATTCCTTGCCGGCCTTGAAGAAGGGAACTGCCTTGGCAGGAACCTTTACGGATTCGCCGGTGCGGGGATTGCGCCCCTTGCGGGCATCTCGCTTGCGCACCGAGAAGGCGCCGAAACCGCGAAGCTCAACCCGGTCGCCGCGGGCGAGCGCGCCGCCGATCTCATCCAGAATGACATTGACCACCTTCTCCACGTCTTCGTGGCGCAGGTGCGGGTATTCTGCCGCAAGTTTGTCAATCAGCTGAGATTTCAACATCCTGTTGATATTAAACGCATTTGCGGCGGAAGCGCTAGGCCCCCGCCGCAAACATTGCCTTTTTTTCAGGGGCCGGCCCGTTTCGGGCTGCCCGCTGGCAGGTCTCAGCCCATCAGGGCTTCGGCCTGGCTTTTCCAGTCTTCGCGTTCCATGCGGCCCTGGAAGCCCAGTTCTTCCTCAAGGCTGGCGACCTGGTCGGCCGAGAGGGCCGCGATCTGCCAGAAGTGGAAGATGCCTGCATCGTGCAGCTTCTTCTCGAAGGCCGGGCCCACGCCTTTGATCTTTTTCAGATCGTCGGCATCGCCTTGCGGCGCCGTCAGACGGCCGCGGGCGTCGAGCGACTTGGCATCGCCCTTCGCAGCAGGCGCCGGAGCGGCCTTGGCCTTGCCCTTGGCGCCCGAAGAGGCGAGGGCTGCGCCGAGGATGTCACCAAGCGAGGCGCCGGCATCTGCCGAACCGTACTGGGCAACCGCTTCGGCTTCCTCGGCGATTTCGAGGGCCTTGATCGACAGCGAGACGCGGCGCGTGGCACGGTCAACCGTGATAACCTTGGCATCGACCTTGTCGCCGACCGCGAAACGCTCGGGGCGTTGATCGGCCCGGTCGCGCGAGAGGTCGGAGCGGCGGATGAAGGACCGGATCGCGGGCGAGCCGAACTCGACTTCGATACCGCCAGAGGTCACTTCGGTGACGGTGCAGGTCACGGTCGAACCGCGCTTCACACCGGAATCGCCGGCAGCTTCGATCGGATCGCCCGACAGTTGCTTGATGCCGAGCGAGATACGCTCCTTGTCAACGTCGACGTCGAGGACTTTCGCCTTGACGCGGTCACCCTTGGTGAAGCCTTCGATCGCCTGATCGCCGGGCTTGTCCCACGAGATGTCGTTGATGTGCACCATGCCGTCCAGGTCCGGGCCGAGGCCGACGAACAGGCCGAACTCGGTGATGCCGCGCACTTCGCCCTCGATTTCCGAGCCGACGGGATGTTCGGCAAGGAAGGCGTTCCACGGATTGTCCATGGTCTGCTTGAGGCCGAGCGAGATGCGGCGCTTGTCGCTGTCGACATCCAGCACTTCCACATCGACTTCCTGCGAGGTCGAGAGGATCTTGCCGGGGTGCACGTTCTTCTTGGTCCAGCTCATTTCCGAGACGTGGACCAGACCTTCGACACCGGCTTCCAGTTCAACGAATGCGCCGTAATCGGTGATGTTGGTCACGCGGCCCTTGTGGACCGAGCCGATCGGATAGGCGCGTTCAACCGCATCCCACGGATCGGACTGCAGCTGCTTCATGCCCAGGCTGATGCGGTGGGTTTCCTTGTTGATCTTGATGACCTGAACCTTGACGGTCTCGCCGATCGACAGGATTTCCGAGGGGTGGTTGACGCGGCGCCAG
>DNFL01000099.1:0-303 GCA_003486945.1 Hyphomonas sp.
GCCGGCCCGCTACGAGACCGGCGCGCTGACACAGTACAATTCGCAAGCCGAAGAACCCTATGACCGGCTCTGGGGCCCGGACGGACCGCCGGAGCACCTGGATCTTGATCCGGAGGGTTACGAGGACGCCCTGAGCCTGCCGGAGGGCAGCGACTGGGGCCTGCAGGACCTGCAGGAACAGGCCACGACGGTGCAGGCTGGCACGTTTCAGGCAAGCCCGGCGCGGGGCCCCGCGCCCGCAGATCTCTTCTTCAAACGCCGAGAGCCTTCAGCCGCCTTCGCCGTCAACGCGCAGGCCGCAAG
>DNFL01000099.1:494-2714 GCA_003486945.1 Hyphomonas sp.
CGCCGTCAACGCGCAGGCCGCAAGCGGGGTAGGGGCCACAAGCATCACCGCATCCGCTCAGACTTACCTCTCCGCAACGCCCGGCCCACCGCCGGGGCCGCCTTACCTCATCCAGTCCGGCAGTGTGATCCCGGCGGCGCTCCTGACGGCGGTCAATTCTGACCTGCCCGGCCGCGTCATCGCGCAGGTCTCGGCTCCGGTCTATGACAGCGTCACGGGAGACCACCTGCTGATACCGCAGGGCGCCCGCCTGATCGGCACGTACTCAAACGAGAACAGTTACGGCGACACGCGGGTCTTCCTCAGCTGGGACCGGCTGCTGATGCCGGACGGCGTCTCGCTGGAGTTGGCGCAGATGGCGGCGACCGACGCCGCAGGCGCGTCCGGCCTGGGCGCAAAGGTCGACAATCATCTCGGCCGTGTTGGCGGTGCAATTGCGGTCTCGGCGGTGCTCAGCATCCTGGCGAACGAGGCCGAAGACAAGAACGACCAGGGGTTCACACGAAGCCTGGGAGATGCGGCGGCGCAGGAAGCCGCTCGCACCGGCAGCCGCATTGTCGACCGCGAACTGAACCTCAGGCCCACCCTCCGGGTCCCGGCCGGCGCGCCCGTCCGCGTCCTCGTCACCGATGATATCCTACTCAAGCCGTACACGGAGTAACAAAATGCCCGCCCGCAAGTCTACGTCCACCGCGCAGTTCGACCTGTTCGCCGCCCCGCCGCCCGCGCCAACGCGGCCTGCACCCATGGCGCCGCCGCCCAAGCCGGCCAATGACAGGCCAGTGGCACCCATGCGCCGCAGTCCGCAGCCCGCAGCGGCCCAACCGCCACCAGCAACAGACGAATGGTGGACCACACGCATGACTTGCGCATTCCTGAAGATCAGCCGCAAGACACTCTGGGAGCGCCGCCGCGATCCGACACTTAACTTCCCCCAACCGGTCCAACTCGGCGGCACACGGAACGTCTACCGCGCGACGGCTATACGATCGTGGGCTGAGCAGATGGCAGCTGGCTCGCTGGGTGCTGCGGAGGTGGACGCGGTAGCCTTAAGTCCTGGCCGAGCTAGAGAGAGCTAAGCTGGGCGTGACGGCGCTAGGGATTCTGACGAACTGCCTGCTAGATATCTAGTGGAGCCAACACCGGATTGTTCCGGGAAGTAATTCACGATGTTGTAGCATGAACGTTTCTAGTTCTGCCCTAGCGATCACGTTGGCGCCGTTTAGATCTTCAGGGTACTGGCCCGACAAGGAAAACAAATAGCGCGTACATGGAACAGCGGACAAATTGTCAGTGATACTCGCTTGGCCGGATTTGACTTGGGCAACAATGTCAGACGTTCCATCTCTCCGCTTCAGAACGAACTCGTAAGCTGCCGTGGATTGCTTGCTGCTTGATGGAACAAGGACAGCATCCAAGGCAATCTGTAGAAATAGTCCTACGAGATCTTCCAGCGCGTCGTGACCGATCAGTTCTAGAACGCTTTGTTGATCAGCACCGACTGCCTCGCCCGCAAGTCTTGCAGTGTGCGAAATCGACGCCGCGTCCTTGACCCGGCAAAACGCGCCGCCCTGCATCAAAGCATTTCGAACGCCTGAGGACGTGTCTGCTGCTGACAAGTTCGACGCTATCCAGTGACAAGCGTAGCGATTGACCGCGTATACTCCAAACGACCTGCCATCCTGAACATATGACCAAGGACCCGTGATCCTCGCTAAATGATAGAGACCTGACACGTCGATGATCCAGACGAAGTCGCCTTCGACCAACTCTCTTGCGAAACGCTTTACGCTGCTGCTTGGCTTCAAGCCGTAGTGGATTTCTGCCGCGCGGCAATAGTCTTCAACTGTCTTGGGCGCCGAATCCACATGCCAGCCGGTAGCGACAAAGCTCTCGCTCAGCATGGCAGTTAGAAGTGACTTTCGAGTTTTGTCGTCGCAGCCGCCTGGTTTAGTTTTCAATCTCCATACCGTTGTCATGATGCTGGCATCCTCCTATCTCGCGCCTCCACTCGGCTGGTGCGCCCTCTTCTCCTGATCACATTCCTGCATTCCCGAACATAGGAGCGGTCTGGGCGCACACTACGCCTGCAGGATCGGCCCATCGGCTTTTGCGAAAGCGGCATGCTTTCCGAACTTGCGAGCAATGGGGGGCGGTTGAGCCTTTAAATTATCTAGGGACGCTCAAAAAGGAAGGCGCACCATTAATTCTACTTGGACG
>DNFL01000031.1:0-423 GCA_003486945.1 Hyphomonas sp.
CATGGAATCAGGGTCTGACCCGGCGAAGAAGCTGACCAAGGAATCGCTCGGCTTCACGGCCAGCAATAAATAGGGCAGACGCCCGTTGAACAGGGAAGGGCGCGGCGGCTTCAGGCTTCCGCGCCCTTTTCATGAGAGCCAGACAGGCGCATAGGCAAATCCCATGAAACTCGCCTTCTTCGGAGATGTCGTCGGAAAACCGGGCCGCAGCGCGGTGCAGCAGCACCTGCCGGGCCTGAAGGCGCGCCTGCGCCTCGACTTTGTCGTGGTCAATGGCGAGAACGCTGCAGGCGGCTTCGGCCTCACCAGTCAGATTGCGGAGGAATTCTTCGCCGCCGGTGCCGACTGCCTCACCCTCGGCGACCATGCCTGGGACCAGCGCGAAGCCCTAACCTACATCACCCGCGAGCCGCGCCTCCTGCG
>DNFL01000031.1:667-935 GCA_003486945.1 Hyphomonas sp.
CACCCGCGAGCCGCGCCTCCTGCGCCCGCTGAACTATCCGCCTGCCGCCGGCGCGCCGGGGAAGGGGGCAGAGCTCTACACCCTGCCGGATGGCCGCCGTGTCGGTGTCGTCCAGCTGCAGGGCAATGTCTTCATGCGCCAGGCACTCGCCTGTCCCTTCGAAGCCGCTGACCGCGCGCTCGACCAGATGCCCCTCGGCACGGTTGCCGATGCCATCATCGTCGACATGCACTGCGAGGCGACCTCGGAGAAGATGGCGATGGGCCAT
>DNFL01000031.1:1260-4452 GCA_003486945.1 Hyphomonas sp.
CTATCAGACCGATGCCGGCATGTGCGGCGACTATGACTCGGTCATCGGCATGCAGAAGGATATGTCCCTCTACCGCTTCCAGACCCAGCTGCCCGGCGAACGCTACCAACCCGCCCTCGGCGAAGGCACCCTCTGCGGCACCTATATAGAAACCGACGACCGCACCGGCCTCGCCCTGCGCATCGAACCGATCCGCCTCGGCGGCCGCCTCAGCCCGCAAGTGCCCTGAGCCAAACCGGCCGGGCACTCCCGCGTCCGTCCGCGCGTTCTGCCCTCACATGAACGCGTAATCCGCCACATTTGGCGTGCGCGTCATCGTCCAGTAGTCGATCAGCCGGTAGGGCCAGTTCTGGGCCACGCGGCCGTGGCTGTTGCGGTACCAGGTGTTGGCCGTTGCATACCCCCACGGCATCTCGGCATTGGCCGCATCAATCGCCGTGTTGAAGGCATCGAACACCTCCTTCTTCACATCGAGCGCCTTCGCCTTCCGGTCCTGCAGCATCTTCACGCAGCCGACGATGTAGTGCGCCTCGCATTCGGAGAAGAAAATGATCGAGCCGTTGACGACAATGTTCGTGTTCGGACCATACATGATGAAGAAGTTCGGAAAGCCCGGCAGCGTCAGTCCGAGATAGGCCCGCGCGTCGCCGCCCCAGATCTCGTGCAGCGACTTGCCGCCGGTCCCGCGTACTTCCATCGGCACAAGGAAATCCGAAGCCTTGAAGCCTGTGCCATAGATCAGCACATCAAGGTCAATCTGGCGCCCGTCCTTCATCCTGATGCCGCCGGCATTCACCGCCTCGATGGGCGAGGTATCCATTGTCACATTGTCCCGCTTCAGCGTTTCAGCCCAGACGCCATTGTCGCGGATCGAGCGTTTGCCGGAAATGTGGAAGTTCGGCGTCAGCGCCGCCGTGAGGTCCGGCCGGCCAGCCGTCTGTTCACGAATATATTGCTCAATGCCTTCGCGCAGCTTTGCCGCTTCGGCGTTCGGAGCATAGTCGAGCCGGTTATAGGACGGGTCCTTCACGAGATAGGCGAGCGGTCCATCCGCCATCGCGATGAACAGGAAGAAGCGATACCAGACCTGATAAAACGGCACATCTGCCAAGAGGAGATGTTTCCCGTCGCTGATCCGGTCGTGGTAATCCGGCGTCGGCGCCAGCCAGCCGGCGGTGCGCTGGAACACGGTCGTGTGCGCGGTCTTCGGCGCAATCTCCGGAATGAACTGTATCGCCGAACAACCCGTGCCGATGACGCCAACCCGCTTGCCGGCGAGGTCCACCGAATGGTCCCACCGCGCGGAGTGAAAAGCCGGGCCCTTGAAGCTTCCGATGCCGGCAATATCCGGCAGTTTCGGCTGGTTCAGCTGACCCACGGCGCTGACGACGGCGTTCGAGGTGAGGCGCTCTTCCTTGCCGCCTTTCGTCCGTACCCGGACGGTCCATGTGCCGGCGTCCTCATTCCAGTCCATGCCGAGCACTTCGGTGTTGAAGCGGATATGCTTGTAGAGATCATGCTTCTTCGCGACGCCCTGGAAATAGGCGAGCAGCTGGTCCTGCGTCGAGAAATGCTGCGGCCAGGCATGGTCGGCTTCAAAGGAATAGGAATAGAGGTGGTTCGGGTTGTCCACCCGGCAGCCGGGATAGGTATTGTCATACCAGGTGCCGCCCACTTCGGGGTTTTTCTCCAGGATCTCGAACGGCACGCCCGCTTCCTTCAGCGCGATGCCGGTGCAAAGCCCGGACATGCCCGCGCCGATGATCAGCACCTTGAACGCGGCGGCCTGTTTCCGGTCGACCTCAATGCCCTTGCCCGGGCGCAGCTTGTCGCGGCCATCGAGAGCGAGTTCATGCATGGCGAAGGCGACATACTCATCCGGGATCGGCTGCGTTGCGCAATAATCCATCATCCGCTTGATCGTCGCCGCATCCGGCTTCGGTGCCAGCTTTCCGGTTTTCCAATAGTCAAGCACGGCCTTGTAAACCGCCTCGCGCAGCTCCGCCTTCGCTTCTTCGGAAAGCCCGCCATCCGGGTCGCCGCCAAGCGCCTCATAGGCCGGCTGGTAGCGCGGCGAGAGGAAAGATATGTCACCGGTCAGGTGAACCAGAACCAGCGAAAGCGTCGGATGATGCGCATGCTCGAGCGCGGCCCGAAGCTGCGCCTCGTCATGTCCGGAATGGGTGTCGGCCATGCTGAATTCCTCCCGATAGGCGTGTAGTTTCGTTGGCCCGGATCGTCTCACTGGAGCGCGCCCTGTCAAGCACTCGCGCAGGGGCAGGGCAGGGTTGCCAAAGTGGCCGCAAGAGTTGAATGCTTGGCAACTGGGAGGGTCCAAACGCATGACAAGTCTTTCTGAGCCCTACACGCCCCGGCGGATGGCGGGCCCGAGCCCCTATTCCTATCCGGACCGCCAGTGCCGTCCCTTGCGGCCGTTTGCGGCGCCGCTGGGCGTGTTGCTCATCATTCACGCCGTCATCTGTTTCATCTCGGCAATCGCAGCGTCGTACATCTTCGTTGATCCGGCGATGTTTGCGGACGAGCGTATGGAATCTGCCGATCCGGATACGGATGCGGTCTACCTGATTTTCCTGTCTGCGTTTTCGCTGACCGCGCTCGCTGAGCGGGTCCTGTTTTTCATCTGTGTTTTCTTTGTTTGCCGTTTCACGTTCAGGGCAATGAAGAACCTCTACACGGTGGGCAGCATGACGCCCGAAGTGACGCCGAGCATGAGTGCAGCCTGGTACTTTGTGCCGTTTGCCATGTGGGTCATGCCGTCAGTCGCCATGTCCCAGATCCACGAAGGCTCGGTTGAAGAGAATGGCCGGCAGAACCAGTCGAAACTGGTCAGCTACTGGTGGGGGGCCTGGCTGGTCGCGCAGGCTGCCAGTGTCGTGACGAATTTGTCCTTCGCGCCCGCCGATATCATGGGGTATGCGGTCTTTATCGCCATGCTGTTCCTCGGGATCGCCGCGCTTCTGCTGAGGGTTTTGGTTTTGCGGATCACTCAGCTACAGGACGTCCTCATGCTGACAGGCAAAGCCGCAACTTTTGATTAGCCTGACAGCGAAGCTTGGCCATGCCGCCAGCATGCGCTAGAGCGCGCCGGACAAATATTCCCGAACAAGAACAAGAGGTCCCCGCATGGCCGGCCATAGCAAATGGGCAAACATCCAGCACCGCAAGGGCAAG
>DNFL01000031.1:4677-4857 GCA_003486945.1 Hyphomonas sp.
CAGCACCGCAAGGGCAAGCAGGACAAGAAGCGCGCCGTGCTGTTCGCGCGCCTGTCGAAGGAGATCACGGTCGCCTCGAAGATGGGCGGGCCCGATCCGGCGATGAACCCGCGCCTGCGTCTCGCTGTGGCCAACGCCAAGGGCGCCTCGGTGCCGAAGGACAATATCCAGCGCGCCATC
>DNFL01000340.1 GCA_003486945.1 Hyphomonas sp.
AAGAGGTACAGGCGCTGACCCGCCGGCAGAAGCGCAACCTGCGCAAATCATGGGTCGAGGGCTATCTGACCGCCGTCTGCGCCATGCTGCGACCGGGCGACCTTGCGCTGGACTGCGGGGCGAACATGGGGGTGGTGACCGAACGGCTGGCCGCCACCGGCGCCGATGTGATTGCGTTTGAGCCTGACCCCTACGCCTTTGCCACGCTGACGGCCAAATTCGCCGACCTGCCCAATGTGACGCTGATTCAGGCCGCCGTCGGCGTGGGCACCGGCACTGTCCGCCTGATGCGCGCCGACAACTTTGGCGAGAACCCCGAAGGCGCCTCGGTCAAAAGCACGATCCTCGATGGCGGGCGGCGAATCGATGCTGCGAATGCCATCGAAGTGCCGCTGATCGACTTCCCTTCGCTGGTGCGTGAGAAGGTGGCGGCGCGTGGCGAGATTGCTTTCGTGAAAATGGACATCGAAGGCGCCGAGCTCGACATCCTTGAATACATGGAGCGCGAGGCCCTTTTCGCGCAGGTCCGCTGCCTTGTGGCAGAGACCCATGAACGCAAGTTCAAGGACTTGCGCGACCGCTACCACAGCCTGCGTGAGCGGATTGCCGCTGCATGGCCCGGCGGAAAAGTGAATCTGGACTGGATATAGCCTGCGGTTGTGCGAAAGGCGGGTTGGCAGGCCTCTGCCGAAAAATTATGCTGCGCGCCGCCGTACCTCGCAGCAGAAGTCTTTCGCAGTTGCGGCATGAAAGAGATGGTTGTTACGTTCCGCCGGTATGAAGCCCAGGATTGATCCCGCGCGAACGAGGTAACCAGAAATGGCTAGAAAAACCAAGGCGATAGTCGAGAACTTTCCGGTGTATAAATTCTCTATCCAAGATGCAGGAATCACTTTCGAGTTCGCCGAGACGGGCACGCGGGTGCCCGAACGACCGGTGTTCTTTGTCGGTGTTGCGAAATCGGGCTCAACCCTGATGCACCGAATCGTCGAAGACATGTGCAGAACGCTGAACGACCGGCTGATCAATATCAGTGACACCTGCTTTGCCGCCGGCGTGCCCGAGCGCAAGATCCCCGACGCAGTGCTGCCCGGCCTGCCCGATACCCGGCCGGCCTATTACTATGGCTTCCGCTGCATCGGAAACCTGACCAAAAGCTCCGCCTTCCGCACCTCGCCCAAGATCTACCTGATCCGCGATCCGCGCGATGCCGCCACCTCGCTGTTCTTCTCGATGCAGAAGAGCCACAGCCTGCCCAAAAGCGGCCGCACCGCCGAGATCATCAAGGAGCAGCGCGAGAAGGCTAGCCAGATCGGCATCAATGAGTTCATCCTCAGCGGCAGCGCCGATTTCATCTTCACCGCGCTGGCCGAGATTCAGCGGAACCTCTGGCTGCCGGAATCCTACCTGTTCCGCTACGAGGACATCATCTTCGACAAGAAGAACTGGATCGAACGGCTTTGCGCCATCGCCGATCTGCGCCCGTCGGACAAGCTGATCTCGGACCTGCTGGCCACGCATGACGTGGTGCCGGACAGCGAAAACCCCGACCAGCACATCCGCCAGGTCGCCCCCGGCAATTTCCGGCGCCATCTTTCGGAAGAAGCGCTGAACTACATTGAAAAGAAGTCCGAAAGCTACATGGCCGATTTCGGCTATAAGCCCGCGCGGGACGAAACGCCCGCCGTTGCCGCGGTAGCCTGATCAAATGGAAGCCATGACCGACAAGAAGACCGCAGCCGCAACCGCCGGTGCCGCCGCGACGGAGAAATCCGCCGCCGACAAGCCTGCCGCCGAGGAAACGCGCTGGCTGAGCAAGCACAGCCGCAACGAGCTTAGCCTGAAGGCCGAAGAGGCCATCAACTCGGGCCGCTATCTTCTGGCCGAAGCCATCAGCAACCTGTTGCGTGAACTGGCGCCCGATACGCCCCAGTGGCTGGAACTGCGGGCCCATGCGCTGCACAAGCAGGGCCTCCGCAGCGAGGCGATCCGGCTGTTCGAGGAATGCATCACCAGCTTTCCGAAGTCGATCAAGTCGATCCGCCACCTGATGAACACGGCGATCGACCTCAAGGACTATCACCGCGTCCTTGAACTGACGAAATCGCCGTCGATGGAGCTCAGCCTGGCGAAATTCGTCGTCAAGGCCTGCGATGCGCTGGCCGGCCGCGGTGAACTGACGGCGGCGCTGGAAGGGCTGGAGCCGCTGTTCCAACTGGGCACCGATGACGTCGATACCTATATCCGCGCCTCGCGCTTTGCCGTGCAACTGGGCGAATTCCAGCGCAACCGCCGGGTTCTGGCGGCGCTGCAGAAGCTGCGGCCGCACAACGTCTATGGCTATCTGGCAGATTTCCACGAAGCTATCGCCCAGGCCGACACGGTTGCCGCCCGCGCCGCGCTGATCGCGCTGAACGACAAGTTCCCGAACAACCCGCTGATCCTGTCGCATCTGTGCGAAAACGCCATCGACGCCTATGACGTCGAGGATGCGCGGCTGTGGCTGCCGCAACTGCGCGGCAAGATCTCGGATGACCGGATCCGCAAGCTGGAGCTGCGCATCGCGGCCTGCGCGCATGACTGGCAGAATGTCGTCAAACTGCTGGGTGACAACATCGGCAAGGGCGGCGATCACCGGAACCAGATTCTGGGCATTTATGCCCTGATCAACACCGGGCGCGAGACCGACGCCCGCGCCATGGCCCGCAAGGCCGAGGCCGATCCGGCCACG
>DNFL01000071.1 GCA_003486945.1 Hyphomonas sp.
AAAGACAAGAGGGATTCAATCGCCAGGCGGGAGGACGCAGGAAATTACAAATCCCTGCGCCCCCCGCCCCGCCCCCCGCCGCAGCGCCGCCTGATCCTGCTCCGCTCCGGAGCGACCACCCCCACCACAGTGTCGCAGCTGCACACACCCTCTGGACCTATCGGCAAACGAAGTGTCAATTAATTGACACAACAAAGCACGCCAGACCGGGAATCCACCCGGCGCCAAAGGAGAGCCCCCATGCTGCAAGTCGCCGAACGTCCTCACTCCGACCCTTGCGATGCGCTCGCTCCGCCGGCACAGCCCACCTGCCGCGCCTTGCGCGCCGCTTATGCGCAGGTCCTCTCCGAACCGATTCCCGACAGTCTGCACCGCCTGCTCGGCCGCCTGCGCGCTGCCGAAACCGCCTCTGATTCAGGCACCTGACGCCTGCTTCCGCGGCGGAAAAGTCACGCAACCAAAAGAAGTGTACAACCGGTCTCGTTTCCGGTTGCATCCCGCGCGCGCTTCACTAGAAGCCCCCCCACCCGTTCGACAGCCGGAAAGGCGCGGCACGGGGCAAGGGGAGGTTTGGATGGACGACCATCCGCCTGGCAAGAAGCCGGGTCGCGGCATGGACAAGGACCTCGACGCGCTCCTGCGCGCGGCCTACGAGCGCGCGATGGGCGAACCGCTGACACCTGAACTGCGCGACCTGCTCGACCGCATCCAGCAGGCCGAAGATGATGGCCGCCTGCCGAAGAAAAACCGCCGCCCCCGCAAGTGACGGGCACCGCGGTCGTTAACGCCGCCTACTCCGCCAGCCGCCCGCCCGCTGCCGCCAGCCGCCGCACTGCGGCAATCTCCAGCGCCGGCTCGAACCGCACGCCGATCACCGCCCCGACCTGCCAGCGCACTTCGCCCGCCAGCCTTTGCGGTTCGGACTCGCCCGGCAGGTGGACCAGTAGGTAGACATGGCCCGGCGCCTCGGCCGCCTCGTCCATCACCACCCGCGCCCCGCCCGGCGAGATATCCTTTATGTGCCCCGATCCGGCCTGGCTGAGATCACTCCACACCACCCGCACCGGATAATCCGCCGCAAACCGCGCCTCGCGCCGCTGCGACTTGGCGGCGTTCTCTGAAACAGCACGGGAAGCAGACCGGGACATACAGCCAGTATGCCGCCACTCCCCCAACCGTTCCTTTCAACTGATCTGAAAATTCACCCCTTGCGCGAAGGTTAACACTTCGTAAAAGTGGAAAGCCACAGACGACACGGGGCCTGGGGAGGGGCATCGGCTGATGGCATCGGATCAGGACAAGACCAAACCGCGCAAAAGCAGCGGACTGCTCAGAAGATGGAGCTGGGCCAGCACTTATATATTCAGTGGACTGACATTCGCCCTGACCGGCGCCATCATCCTCGCCACGCCCTTCATCGAAGGCGCTGCGGACAAAAAGGCAGACTGGCTCGCCCTCGCCTGCCTCATCACCGGCCTCTTCACCGCCAACATGGCAAGGATGCTACAGATATGGGCGCGGTTGAAGCAGGTCATTGCGACCCGTCCGGCGCGAAGATCCGCAGATCAGCGGAAAATTGCTGATCGCGGGTTCCGCGAACTCTTTGTCTATTCCTTTGCAGTTTTTGGAAGCCTGACCGCATTCACTTTCGTCTCAGCCCAGCCCGGTCTGATCCCGTGGAGTGACCTTGGTCTGCACGGCGCTGAAAAAGGCCAAGTGAAGATCCTACACGTCGTTACTTTGCTCGGCTGTCTGGGTCTGGCACTCGTTCCCTTGCTGGCCGGCTTCTTCCTTCAGGCAGCTGCCGAAGAGAAAGCCTTCAAGCGCATCGTCTGGCGCATCGACGCGATATCGACACCTTCTTTCTGGGCGAGCGTCGTCATCCTCTCCAGCATCGTGGCACTCGCCAGCTGGGCCGCCAGCGTCACGGATGCAGAACAGATCGGCGCCGACCTCCCATTGTTGATCACGCTCGGCGTCATCTCGTTGTTCGTAGCGTTCATCTTTCTTCCGCACCTTGTTCGCTGGATCGAGAAAGCCGGAGACGCTCGGGCCGCAAACGGCATTCAGGCGCAAGGCTTCAACCTCATCGCACTGCCAGCTCAGGCTGCAAGTATTGCCGATTCACTTCTCGTCCGCCTCATCGCACCATTGACTGGCGCCACCCAGAAAGGACCCGGAATACCGCACAGCTTTGTGCTGCTCTCGCTCATTCCTCTCACAGGGTTGGGTTTCATCCTCGCGCCGCCTTACGGCCTCATTCCGATTGGCCTTGGCATGATCATGGTAATCGGGTTGGGGCGCCGCTGGGCATGGATCGAGGAGGATCGCGAAACCGCCTCGCGCCTGCTGAAAACCGAAAGCCCAGAAATACAGATCGGCTTCGACAACGACCTGAAGGACGAGGCCCTCCTTGGATACGCGTCTCTCTTCCTCCTCGTTCCGCTGGCATTGCATCAGATCAATGGTTGGCAGACCGGCGTGTTCGAATTTTCAGAAGCCGCAGCTGGCACCAACCCGTTCTTCATCTGGCTCAGCTTCTTTGGTGCGGAATTGGCCAAGGCCGTGCCTTTCGTCGACTGGTGGGAAATCTATAAGGTCGACCTGAACTCACCCGTCAAAGACCCGGACGCGGCGCTCGGCAAACACCTCACCTTCGCCGCCCGCGCGATGGTCGACCTCGTCATCATGGCTGCACTCTTTCAGGCTATCGCCATCTGGCAACGCTCCCGCGCCCAGAAGAAGCTCTACCAGATCGGCCATGTGAACCATTTCGAGCCCTTCGCCGAACGCGAATTCTTCGAGAGCGCCTTTCGCGGAAATGCGACAGAACCGCGCCCGGAATTTATGGATCAGATCAGGGCGCACATCACCGCCCGAGAAAATCTGCGCCTCCCAGGTGAGCCGTACAACCCGGAACGCCTCGCCGATTTGCTGAATGCTGACAGCCCCGGCGTGCGGCGGGCAGCGCTCTGGATGGTTGAGGAGTTCAAGCTCCTCACTGGCACGCCGCAGGAACAGGTACGCCAACTGCGCCAGCATTGGCTCAATCTTTCCTTCCCTCAGATGTCAGGCTCCCGCGTACCGTCGCAACGCAAGCGGCTGCTCGAAGAGAAGCACAAGTTCGAGCAGTTGCTCGCAGAGTTGATGGACAACACCAGCGTCGTGAAGCTTGACGAAACGGGTCTCCTGCTTGGCCTGATTGAAGACATCAGGCAAATCCCGGAATTGTCCTTCGCACAGATCGAAGCCATCCGTCTCTTCGGCATGCTCCGCAACGAGTACGCACTGCTCGCCCTCGCTGCGCATGTGCTTCCACCCGCAGAAACGGAATGGCGCCAACGCATCCAGAGCAAGTTCGGCCGCGCGCCTGCATTGTTCCTGGGTCAAGCGCCTATGCGGATAAAGGTCTATGAAGCCCTTGAAACGTTCGGCACCAATCCGCCGGCTACTCGCGGTATTCAGGTAAAGACGCGCGCGTTTCTGAAGCTCATGTCAGAAATCGATGGTGCGGAGCCCGCCCGAAACCGGGCTGGTCGGGCAGCGGAAGTAGTGGATGAAGCAATCCAGAAGTGGGCTTCGACCGCCAAAGATATCGAAGAAGAAGGTGAGGACGAAGGCTAACCTCGCAAAATCTTCCCCATCGCTTTCCCCTTCGCCAGCTCCTCCACGAGCTTGTCCATGTAGCGGATCTCGCGCATCAGTGGGTCTTCCACGGCCTCCACGCGCACGCCGCACACCACGCCGGTGATCAGCTCCCGCGCCGGGTTCATCGTCGGGGCGGCGGCGAAGAAGGCTTCCATGTCCACGCCCGCCGCGATCTGTTTTTCCAGCTGTTTCTGCGTATAGCCCGTCTGCCAGCGGATGATCTCGTCCACCTCCGCCTTCGTGCGCCCCTTGCGCTCCGCCTTGGCGACATAGGCGGGGTACACTTTCGCAAACGCCATCGAAAAAATCCTGTGCCCGCTCATGCCGCGCGCCTCCTGTGATCGCTTCCCTTCAATCCACCACAGGCTGCCGAACAAAACAAGAATACTCTGGACACGTCCCGCCCCCCGTCCCATATCTGGCGCCCATGTCCCGCACCCCAAAATCTCCCGCCCGCGGCGTTGCCGATGCCTCCGCCGCCTTCGCGCTCGATGGCGCCGCGCTCGATGCCGCCGGGCGCCTGCCCTCCGACCAGTGGACGCCCCACCGGCCGGACCGCAACTGGGTGAAGCTCGAAGGCGGGCGCCGCTTCAAGGTGCATTCCGAATACGCCCCCGCCGGCGACCAGGTGACCGCCATCCCGGAGCTGGTGGACGGCATCACCGCCGGCGAGCGCGACCAGGTCCTCCTCGGCGCCACCGGCACGGGCAAGACCTTCACCATGGCCAAGGTCATCGAGGCAACCCAGCGCCCCGCGCTCATCCTCGCGCCGAACAAGACCCTCGCCGCCCAGCTCTATGGCGAGTTCAAATCCTTCTTCCCGGAAAACGCGGTCGAGTATTTCGTCTCCTATTACGACTATTACCAGCCCGAGGCCTATGTTCCGCGGGCGGACCTTTACATCGAGAAGGAAAGCTCGATCAACGAGGCCATCGACCGGATGCGCCACTCCGCCACCCGCGCCATCCTCGAGCGCGATGACGTCATCATCGTCGCCTCCGTCTCCTGCCTCTATGGTATTGGCTCGGTGGAATCCTACACCTCGATGACCTTCGCCCTGAAGGTCGGCGATCGTATCGACTCCCGCAAGGTCGCCGAACGCCTCGTCGCCAATCAGTACACGCGCAATGACATCGCCTTCGGCCGCGGCAGCTTCCGCATCAAGGGCGATGTCGTCGACATCTTCCCCGCCCACTATGAAGACCGCGCCTGGAAGCTCTCCTTCTTCGGCGACGAGCTGGAATCCATCACCGAGTTCGATCCCCTCACCGGGCGCACCATCCAGAAACTGCCGCAGGTGAAGATCTACGCCAACAGCCACTACGTCACGCCGCGCCCGACGCTCAACCAGGCCATCGAGAAGATCAAGGTGGAGCTGCGCGAGACCATCGCGCATTTCCAGAAGCACGGGAAACTGCTCGAAGCCCAGCGCATCGAGCAGCGCTGCCAGTACGATCTCGAAATGCTCGCCGCCACCGGCTCGTGCAACGGCATCGAGAATTACAGCCGCTATCTCACCGGCCGCAAACCCGGCGAGCCGCCGCCCACCCTGTTCGAATACCTGCCCGAAAACGCCCTCGTCTTCACCGACGAGTCGCACCAGACGATCCCCCAGATCGGCGCCATGTTCAAAGGCGACTTCAGCCGCAAGTCCACCCTCGCCGAATACGGCTTCCGCCTGCCTTCCTGCATCGACAACCGCCCCCTCAAGTTCGAGGAATGGGACGCGATGCGCCCGCAGACCGTGCACGTCTCCGCCACGCCCGGCCCGTGGGAGATGGCGCGCACCGGCGGCGTCTTCACCGAACAGGTCATCCGCCCAACCGGCCTCATCGATCCGCCTGTCGAGGTCCGCCCCGTGTCAAATGACGGCGCCAACCAGGTCGATGATGTCATGGCCGAGGCGAAAGCCGCCGCCGCCCGCGGCCACCGCACGCTGATCACCACGCTCACCAAGAAGATGGCGGAAAACCTGACGGACTTCCTGCACGAGAACGGCGTGCGCGT
>DNFL01000337.1 GCA_003486945.1 Hyphomonas sp.
ACGCTGTCCCACAACCGCCGCGCACCCTCCCAGCCCCGCCGCCAGCAAGCCCGCCAAAACCATCCCGCGCATCGCCGCCCTCCGCTCCTGTTTCCCCGACAGTCCGGGACAGAAGCAGCACGGTCAAGAAATATTTGATAGCGCTATCAAAGCGCCTGCAGCCGCTACAAGGGCAGGGGTCCAGCGCCCCGCCTAATCCGCAGGCGCAAAGCGCGCCGCATATCCGCTGGCGTCCAGGATGGCGCCGGGGTCGTCCAGCTTCAGCATTGCCTGCAGCGCCGCGGTCTTGTCTTCCGCCTGCGCGTAATACGCCTCGCAGATACGCTTGCCGATCCAGTAGCCGAGATCATTCGTGCGCCCGTTCCGGCCCGGCCCATACAGCCAGTCGCCCTGGTCCATCACGCCAGCCTCAATATCCGCCTGCAGTTCGGCCCACAGCTCCGCCTCATGCGCGAGGCCATATTCCGCCCGCGCCGCATCCGTCAGGCTCGCCCGGCCGATGGCCTGCTCCATCACGAAATCGGCGAAGCCTTCGGTCAGCACCATCGACAGCAATCCCTGCCCTTCGCTCCCGTCGCGCACCTGTCCCTGATAGGAATGGGCCACTTCATGGGCGACGAATTCTTCAAGCACCTGACGGATCGTCAGACTGTCTTGCCCGTCGCAGAGAACTTCCAGCCCCATCACCAGCCCATCCGGCGCAGCCGTACCGCCGGAATTGCCCGCGCCGAACACGATATAGGCCGGCACCGGATTGGGATATTTACCGGCAGGAACCAGCGCCGCCACATCCAACAAGACGGAAACGTTCGCCAGCGTTGCCGACGTCTCCGCCTGCATCGCGCGCGCCGCCGGCAGGCAGACTTCAATCGCCCGCCGGTAGCGTTCCGGCGCCGCTGCAAGTTCGACTGCCAGTGTCTTGCCATCACGTATCCGGTAGGGTGTGAAGATCGCGACGCCGCGCGTGCCTTTGTCGATATAGTCCGTCTGCAGAGCATCCGCGTCCGGCAGGCCTTCGCCCGCCATCAAGCCGGCAAACCGCTCCGCATCTTCAAGGATCAGGATCGGCGCCGGCGTATCCGCCGCAGAAAGCGCCGCCCCGTCACTCGCGCAGCCTGTCAGCAGCGTCGCAGCCGCCGCTCCGGCCAGAAACAGGAATCGGGCTTTCATGCATTCATCCTTAAAAAAAACACCCCGGCGAACCGGGGCGTTTTGTTTCAGTTTCAGGAGGCCTTCACCTCTTCGATCCAGCGATCGACCTTGGCGTTCAGCATTTCCAGCGGCAGCGCGCCGCCACCCAGGATCGTGTCATGGAAGGCGCGGATGTCGAACTTGTCGCCAAGCGCGGCTTCGGCGCGGGCCCGCATCTGCTGGATCTCGATCATGCCGATCTTGTAGGCAGTCGCCTGTCCCGGCATCACGATATAGCGCTGCACTTCGGAACGGGCCTGCCCTTCGGTGATCGCGGAATTGTCGAGGAAATACTGCACCGCCTGCTCTTCAGTCCAGCCCTTGGAGTGCAGGCCGGTATCCACCACAAGACGGATCGCGCGCCAGATTTCCGAACCGAGGCGGCCAAAGTCCGAGTACGGATCTTCGAATGTGCCCGGCATTTCCTTGGCCAGCTTCTCCGAATAGAGGCCCCAGCCTTCGGAATAGGCCGTGAATCCCGCCTGCGTGCGGAAGGTCGGCACACCGGTCAGCTCCTGCGCGATCGAGATCTGCATATGGTGGCCCGGCAAGCCTTCATGATAGGCGATCACTTCGAGCTCGCCCTTCGGCATGGATTTCATGTCGGAAAGGTGGGCGTAATAGATGCCGGGGCGCGAACCATCCGGCGTGCCCGGATAGTAATGCTGCGCCGCGCCCGGCTGCTCACGGAACGGCTCGACGCGTTTGACGACGAGATCGGCCTTCGGCAGCAGGCCGAAATATTGCGGCAGCACGGCCTTGATCTTCTCGATCGCGGCGGTTGCGTCCGCAATATAGGCCTCGCGGCCTTCGTCCGTATCCGGATAATAATGGCGCTCGTCATCCTTCGCGTCGCGGATGCTGGCGAAGAATTCGTTCAGCGTGCCGGTGAAGCCCACCGACTCCTTGATCGCTTCCATCTCGCCATGGATACGGGCCACTTCATCGAGGCCCAGCTGGTGAATCTGGTCGGCCGTCATCTCGGTCGTCGTCATCTGCGCCAGCATGAAATTGTAATAGGCCTCGCCGTCCGGCTGCAGGTTCGCGCCTTGCGATCCGGCCGGGTCCGGCGAGTTTGCCATGTCGGCCGTCGCGAACGCGATGATCTCGTTATACACCGCCAGGAAGTCGCCCTTCAGCGCGGCTTCGGCAGAGGCCACGAGTTCCGTCTGCACTTCCGGCGTGACCTTGCCATCGGCCACCAGCTTGGCGACATCCGCCTTGAAGTCCGCAAAGATCGCCGCATCCGGACCTGCCGTAAACGGAGCACCCGTGATGATCTTCTTCGACTGGTCGATCACGCCTTGATAGGCAAAGCGCGGCGCATGCACGCCCTTCGCGGCGCTCTCCTTGGTGACGTCGAAGGCCTCGCGCAGCGCGCGGGCCCCCGCCGTGATCCGGCTGACATAGGCGCGCGCCGCCGTCTCGTCATCCACCTGGTGGAATTGCAT
>DNFL01000347.1 GCA_003486945.1 Hyphomonas sp.
GCGCCGGGAACCAGTAGGCTTCCGAGGTGGTGTGGCCGCCGGCAGATACAAAGATCACGTCTTCGCTCTCGCTGGTGCCGAGGCCGACGAAGAAGCCGGGGTCTTTCTCTTCGTAGATCAGCGTGTCTTCGCCGGTCTCGATATTTCGTTGGTAGACAGAATCCGGGCGGCTGTTGGTGTCGCGGTGCACCCAGAAGATCGCCTTGCCGGTCTTGCTCCATTCGAAGGCACCGTAAGCGTTCTCGATCACGGTGGGCGTCAGCTCGCCGGTCTCGATATTCTTCACACGGATGGTGTAGAATTCGCTGCCTTTCACGTCCGTCGCATAGGCCACATACTGATGGTCCGGTGAGACTTCGATGTCGTTGAAGGCGAAATAGTCCTGGTCCTTGCCGAGTTCGTCGCCGTCCAGGAGGATGGTTTCCGGCGCGGAGGCATCAAAGGCCTGCGAGGCCGGGCGGCGCGCGAAGATCATATACTCGCCGCCTTCACGGAAGCGGGTGTAGTACGCCCAGTCGCCATCGATCGCTGGAACGGAGCTGTCATCTTCCTTGATGCGTCCGCGCATCTCGGCAAACAGTTCCTCGCGCAGCGCTGTCGTCGGCTCTTCCAGCACGGTCTTCGTGAAGGCGTTTTCGGCTTCGAGATAGGCGCGGATGTCGGCGTTCAGCAGTGACGGGTCGCGCATCACCTCCTGCCAGTTGTCATCCTTCAGCCAGTTGTAGGGATCATTCCGCGTGCGGCCGAGCTGCGTGATCTCATGGCTGACGCGGGCGGCAACCGGCGGAGTCGGCAGCGCAGCCGCCGCGACGAGGGAAGATTCTGCTGAGTTGTCGGTCATCATGCATCCGGAAATGAGGGATGTGGCGGCGGCGAGGCCGGCGAGGTGAAGTGCGAAACGCATGGGGCGATCCTTTATCGATTATCGCGACATTGGAACGCGCCGTGCGGCCTGTCCAGACCTATTCCTCCGGGCGGAAATCGAGCACCGCGCCATTGATGCACCAGCGCTGGCCGGTGGGCGGCGGGCCGTCATCGAACACATGGCCCATGTGCAGGCCGCAGACGCCGCAATGTACTTCGACGCGCGGATAGACGAGCTTGTAGTCCGTGCTGGTGCCGATATCGGCCATATCAACCGGCTGCCAGAAGCTGGGCCAGCCGCTGCCGGAATCATACTTGGTTTCGGACGACCAGAGCGGCGTGCCGCAGCCCTTGCAATGGTACATGCCGGCGCGCTTTTCGTCATTGAAGTTGCCGGGCGTGAAGGCGCGCTCGGTGCCGTCCTTGACGCCGACGCTGTAGGCAGCGGGGTCGAGGATGGCGCGCCATTCTTCATCGGTGCGCTTGGGGATGCGGGGGGTTGGCATGGCGGGTCTCCGGCAGTGTCGGCTCCGGCAGAATATAGGGTCGCGGCGACGGTTCAGGAAGCCGAAACGGAAACGGCCGCCCCGGAGGGTCCGGAGCGGCCGCTGCAATTGATGTGTCCTTGCGGGCTTAGCCGTAGAGAACCGTGATGCTTTCGGCGACGAGGGCAGGGCGGTCCTTGCCTTCGATCTCGACGGTGGCTTCCATCTTCATCTGCTTGCCGCCGGACTTCGCTTCCACTGACAGGCATTTCTGGCGCAGGCGGACTTTCGAGCCGACAGGCACCATGTTGGTGAAACGCACCTTGTCCGAGCCATAGTTGATGCCGCGGGTAACGCCTTCAACGCGCAGCACTTCAGCGCCGAGCATCGGCAGCAGCGACAGGGTGAGAAAGCCGTGCGCAATCGGTCCGCCGATCAACTTGGTGGCTTTCTCGACATCGACGTGGATCCACTGATGGTCGCCCGTCGCTTCTGCGAACATGTTGACCCGGTTCTGATCAATCGTGTGCCAGTCGGATACACCGACTTCCTGCCCGGCGAGGGATTCAAGGTCGGCGTAGGCAATCTTGCGGGGGTTGGCCATCGGTTCCTCCATGTCGGCTTTGCGCTGTTCTGGCGCGCCCGCGCGCCCGGCGCAAGGTTTACGATAGGGCAAGGCAGGCAGTTGACGCCGCCGCCCGCGACCGCGAGGGTGGCGCCAGCACCGGTGAGCCCGAATGAGTGAAACCGCCAGACCCCGACTGATCCCGGCGCCCGGCACACCCGGTCATGCGCGGCTGGTGTATTGGGGCTTCTTGCTGGGTCTTGTCCTGCCGGGCACGAATTTCATTGCCGCCGGCTCCGCCGCGATGGCCCGTGGCCGGGCAGATCCGCTGACAGCCAGCCACTATCACAACCAGATCAGCATCTTCGCCAAGAGCGTGATCTATGTGCTGACAGGCCTCGTATTCACCTTCTTCCTGTTCGGTGTGCTCATCATCATGGCGGTGATCATCTGGTACATCCTCCGTGTCCGGAAGGGTATGCGGGCGCTCAAGGTGGGTGAACCGCCTGCCAATCCCGACAGCTGGACATTTTGAGTCCGCTTCAGAGGATGAAGCTCGCCCAGTAGCGGAGCCGGATGCGCAGGCGGTCAAGCCAGGTGACACCGTAGCGCGCGGCAACTTCCTTCGCGAACGGGGTGGCGCGCAGCACGCTCCAGTAGGCGCCGGCCCAGGGATGCCAGACCGTACGCGTCCAGGGTTTGTCACGGGTGATGTAGTGGATGATCGCAGGCTGGCGGAAAGGGTGCCAGCTGCGACGGAGCGGGTCGTTGCGGCGAAGATAGCGCTGCACGTTCCAGGCGCCGGTGAGCGGCGCCCAGCGATTCCAGAATGCGATATTCAGCGCATCCTGATCCAGGAACTCAAGATCGAACTCCTTGTCGATCAGAAACTGGAGGCAGGATGCTAGGTCGCCAGTCTTGCGCACGGCATCCAGATCGATCACCAGCACGCCGGCATTGAAGTAGAGATTGTTGCGGGGCGGCGGCAGGGAAAAGCGCGCCTGCAGAATGTCGGGCTTCTGGTAGACGTCCGCCACCGCCCCGATCGGATTGCCTTCCAGATCTGCGGACCAAAGCGGGGTCAGATCAGCCGCGATCACGAGATCAGAGTCGAGATAGATGACCCGCGACCAGTCGGCCGGCGCAAATCGCTCCAGACCAAGCCGGAACAGGGAGATGCGGTTTATGTGGCCCTTCTCCGGCATGTCCGGCATATCCTGCGCAGACACTTCGACCCACAGGAAAGCGTGACCGGGCGCGGCAAGTTCGACCTTGCCGCGGTACTCCGCATCAATCCCGTCATGCAGGCATAGGATGCGCGCGGCGCCCGGCGGCAGGTAGCGGACAGCGGAAGCAATCACGACGGCGGCATGGGCGGCATAGGCCCGGTCAAACGCCATCGCGATGTTCAGGGTATTGGCAGGTAGCGCCACGCCTGCGGGGATTTCGGGTAGATATGTGTTGGTAGTACCCTGATTGAGACCTGGCATGGCTGCGCGATCTGGCGATCGCAACTCCTACAAAAACGCTACCGCCTACCGCTAGCCGAGCATCTGGTCGAGCGCCAACAGGAAACGCTGCACATCATCGTCGGACGTGAACAAATGCGGCGTAATGCGGAGGCGGTTGCCGCGTTTTGAAGCATAAATCTGCTGCGCGCGCAGGCGTTGGGTCAGGTCCGGGGGTGCGTGCTCAGGCAACAGCGCGCCCAGGTAATGCGGTCCGCGCTCCGTATTCGGCCCGACTTTCAGGCCGCGGGATTCCAATGCATCGGCGATTGCGCGGTTTCGGTGTGCCAGGGTAGCTTCAATCCGGTCGACGCCCCAGCTGAGGATCAGCTCAATCGATGCCCTGAAGGCTGGCAGCAGCGCAAAGTTCGAGCGCTCGCCCATGTCATAACGCTCCGCTCCCGGAGCATAGCGGTCGGTATAGTCGATCAGGCGCGAGAAATCTTCGGCGCCTTCGCGGTTGATCCAGTTTTGTTCCAGCGGTCGTCCGTTGCGACGGTGCGGAGCGGCGTAGAGGAAGCCGGTGGCGTAGGGACCGAGCAGCCATTTGTAGCCGGCAGCGACCATGAAATCCGGCTGAACATCCTTCACATCGAAGCGCATCGCGCCGCAGCTCTGTGTCAGGTCCAGCACCAGCGCTGCGCCGGCTTCGCGGCAACGCGCACCGATGGCGGCCAGGTCAATCCGCGCGCCATCCGTCCAGCGCACTTGCGGACAGGCGACGAGGCCTGTGTCCGGGCCAATGGCTTCCAGCAGCGCTTCAGACAGGGACTGGTTGCCGCGTGCGGACACTGTTTCAATTTCCGCGCTGGTATCTGCCGCGAGCGTGCGCCAGGTATAGACGTTTGAGGGGAATTGATCTTCCAGCAGCAGGATTTTCTGCCCGCGCGACAGCGCAAGGTTTTGCGCCGCAACGGCGAGGCCGTAGCTGACGGACGGCACGAACGCGATGCCCGCGTCGTCTGCACCGATCAGCCGGGCGAGCAGCGGGCGCAGCTGGCGTGTGTCTTCGAAAAAGTCAGCATCCGGAATAGTCCAGGGCTGCAGCTTCCGGGCAAAGCCGCGTTGACCGGCCTCGAACGATGCAATCGGCAGAGGGCCCATCGTCGCAACGTTCAGGAAGGCAACATCGTCCGGAATATCGAACAGATGGCGCTGGTTCGGGATCAGGTTCATGCGCGCACGGACGCTCCGGCGAGGCCCGCAAGGAAGCGGTAGGATGCCTTCGGTGTACGCTTCAGCGTGGCATAGTCGACATGCACGATGCCGAAGCGCGGGCCATAGCCCATGGCCCATTCGAAATTGTCGAGCATCGACCAGACGAAATAGCCGCGCACATCCGCGCCTGCTGCGCACGCCTCAGCGGCCGCGCCGAGATAGCGGTCGAGATAAGACACACGCCCCGCATCTTCGACGACGCCCTTCGCATCCGGCTCTACACTGTCGGCCATGCCGTTCTCGGTGACGTAGACCGGCAGGCGGTAGCGTTTCGAGGTTTCGATCAGGATGTCGCGGAAGGCAGGCGGTGAGACATGCCAGCCCATCAGCGTTTTCTCCGCGCCTTCCGGCGGGTCCATGTTGCGGAAGCCGAAAGCATTGGCGCGGGCAGAGGCATAGGTCGGCGAATAGTGATTGAGGCCCAGCCAGTCGAGCGGCGCATAGATCGCTTCCTCGTCGCCGGGGCGGATGCGGGCGCCCATCCAGTCGCGCGTGATCGGATCATACTTGCCGAGGAAGACAGGATCGGCCGTGGCGCGGTTCATCGCTGCTTCCATCTTGCGGGCAGCTTCGAGGTCTTCGTCCGTATCGGTCGCGGGAAGGGCGGGTTGCAAGTTTGGCACCGTGCCGAGCTTCGCGCCCGATGGCAGGTCTGCGCGCAGGCGGCGGATGGCCGCGCCGTGGGAGAGGTTCACATGGTGCACGGCATCGAGCCAGGCTTCCCGGTCGCGGATACCGGGCGCGTGCACGCCGGCGCCGTAGCCGAGCATCGTGAACATGTTCGGTTCGTTGAACGTCGCCCAGGTGCGGATACGGTCGCCAAGGCGCTTGGCGAGCACGCCGGCGTAGTCTGCGAACAGGGGAACAATCTCGCGGTTCGTCCAGCCGAGGCCCGCCTGATGCAGCGCGAGTGGCAGGTCCCAGTGATAGAGGCAGAGCCAGGGCTCAACACCGTTTTTCAGGAGTTCGTCAGTCAGCCGATCATAAAAATCGAGCCCGGCTTCATTCGGCGCGCCGCGCCCCTCCGGCAGCACGCGGCTCCAGGAGACGGAGAAGCGGTAGGCGCGAAAGTTCGCGGCCTTCATCAGCGCGACATCTTCCGCATACCGATGATAATGATCACAGGCGACATTAGCGGTGTCGCCATTCTTCACCCGGCCGGGCTCGGCGCTGAACGCATCCCAGATGCTGAGCCCGCGCCCGCCTTCCTTGTAGCCGCCTTCGATCTGGTAGGACGCCGTTGAGGCGCCCCAGACAAAGTCCTCCGGAAAATCACTGCGGCTGACCATTTGCTTCCTCCCGGTATTTGCCGAGATGTTGCGATGGCCTGCGCCGCGCCGCAAGCCCGCCTAGACGATCCGGCTGTCCTTGTTACCCCAGTAGCGGTCGCGGATGAGGCGTTTGTAGAGCTTGCCTGTCGGGTGGCGGGGCAGTTCGGGGTCGAAGTCGATGCTTTTGGGGCATTTGATCTTCGAGAGGTTTGCCGCGCAAAAGGCCATCAGCTCAGCCGCGAGTTCATCCGAGGGCGCAACGCCGGGCATCGGCTGGACGACCGCCTTCACTGCCTCGCCGAAATCCTCATCCGGCACGCCGATCACGGCCACATCAGCGACCTTCGGATGCGTGATCAGGATATTCTCGGTTTCCTGCGGGTAAATGTTCACGCCGCCGGAGATGATCATGAAGGCTTTGCGGTCCGTCAGGTACAGGAAGCCTTCTGCATCCACTTTGCCGACATCGCCGAGCGACGACCAGTCTGGGTGTTTCGGGTTCAGTGCTGCTTTGTTTTTCTCAGGCGAGTTGTGATAGTTCGGCGGCGTGGTGCCGCCGAAATAGACCTGTCCTTCTTCGCCGACCGGAACTTCATCGCCGTCCTCATTGCAGATGTGCAACTCGCCGAGCACCGGACGTCCGACGGTGCCCTTATGTGTCAGCCAGTCAGGGCTCTTCACCCAGGTCATGCCGTTGCCTTCAGAGCCGGCGTAGTACTCGTCGATCACCGGACCCCACCAGGCGATCATCTGTTCCTTCACCGGAATCGGGCAGGGCGCTGCCGCGTGGATGGCGAACTTCAGGCTGGATACATCATAGGATTTGCGCACGTCTTCCGGCAGCTTCAGCATCTTCACGAACATCGTCGGCACGAGCTGCGAGTGCGTAACCTTGTACTTCTGCACGAGGCGCAGATAGTCCTCCGGATCGAATTTTTCCATCACGATCAGCGTGGCGCCGATGCGCGTGAACGCCATGCACCAGCGCAGCGGTGCAGCGTGGTAGAGCGGCGCAGGTGACAGGTATACGGACTGATCCGTGGCGCCGGACATGACGCGGGCGATCTGGATCAGCGCGTTGTCGCCGTCGATGGGCGTGCCGCGCTCCAGCGGCGGGCGGATCCCTTTCGGGCGGCCCGTGGTGCCGGAGGAATAGAGCATGTCCGTGCCAGCCATCTCGTCAGCAATCGGTGTGGCCGGGAAGCCGGCGACATGGCGCTCCATCTCCGTGAAGCCGTCAATCGCGCCGTCGATGGACCAGTTGTCCTTGAGGCCGGTCGCCGCTTTCACTTCCTTCGCAATGCTGCCCTTCGAAGCACTAGCGATCAGGAGTTTCGCGCCCGAATCCTCGATGATGTAGGTCACTTCCGGCGCGGTGAGTCGCGAGGAGACAGCCACATAGTAGAGACCCGCGCGCTGCGCGGCCCAGCAGATTTCGAAATAGCGCGGCGAGTTCTCCGCGAAAATCGCGATCGTATCGCCGGGCGCGCATCCGGCAGCGCGCAGCGCATGAGCGATTTGGTTGGAGCGGTCATCGAGTTGTTTGAACGTGATGACCTCACCCGAACCAGCCATGACGATGGCCGGCGTATCGGGCCGCGACTTTGCGTGATGACAGGGGTGCATGGTTTCCTCCGGAGATCTTTTTGAAGTCTGAATCAGGGCTCTTGCGGCCCGTTGAACATTCGCGCGAAAAAGTCATCCTTCTTCCACAGCGGTCGCGTGTCGGCATTGGCGAGTGCTAGCATGATGCGGGCATTGAGTTCGGCAAAGCGGGCGCCGGATTCGAAGTTGATCGGTCTTGTCATGTCGTCGGACGGACGGTGGTAATTGTTTGCGAGGTGCTCGGCATGCGCCGTCTCTCCGCCATTTGCAAAGCCGGGTTCGAGATAGACAGAGGGGATGCCCGCTTCGACGAAGCGGAAATGGTCTGAGCGCGTGAAGTAGCCCTGATCCGGCTTCGGGTCGGGGCTCAGGGTGACACCCATTTCGGCGGCGGCAGCTTCGACATACGGCGCGATGGTGGAGCGCGGTGCGCCGTAGACGATGAGGTCGGAGAACTCATGCGTCAGGATCGGCATATCGAGATTGACGTTAGCGACGATTGTTCCGCTGACAGAGGGGTTCATCGCGAAGTATTGCGCGCCGAGGAGGCCTTTTTCCTCTGCGGTCAGCGCCACGAACACAACTGAGCGTTTCAGTGGCGGACCGTTCTTAAGCATCCGGGCCGCATCCAGCATCGTCGCAACTCCGGCGGCGTTGTCCAGTGCGCCGTTGTTGATGTTGTCGTCGCCAATGGTCGGCGTGATGCCGATATGATCGAGGTGCGCGGTGATGACGATGACTTCGTTTTTCAGCACTGGGTCCGTGCCTTCGATCATGCCGGCAACGTTCGCAGAGTATACAGAGTCAATATTCGAGCGCTGCGACATCGCGATCGTGACGGGCAGGTCGAAACCTTGCACCGCGCCGCCTTCAGCTTCGGCAGCTTCCTGCACGGCGTCCCAGCTCATCGGCGTGCTTGCAAACAGCGGCGCGGCGCCTTCGACCGGAACATAGGCGAACGCGCGGATATTCGGCGAGGCGGAATAGGGCGTGCCATCGGCTTTCAGCCAGGCGAGCGAGGCGCTGGTCAGGATGCCGCTCGATAGGATGCGCTGGAAGGGATAGACGGTTTTCGAGGTTGGCGTTTCGAGCTGGATCACGCCGATGGCGCCGCGCTCGGAAATGTTGCGCATCTTGCGCGAACCATAAGTCGCTCGCTCTTCCGATTGGATGCCCTTCGGCGTCCCGGCCAGTACGACGGCGATCTTGCCGTTGAGATTAAGGCCCGCGAAATCGTCCCGGCCAAGGTCTGGCGCCACGACTCCAAAGCCGACGAAGACGGCCTGACCTTCAACGGATGTTTCTGCACCCTGGATCGATCCCGCAACCGCGACGGAGATGTTTTCAGCGAAGGGCAGCAGATTTCCGCTGGCATCTCTCGCTTCGAACGTGCGTCCGTCCTCGGCGCGGACCGAGCGCAGGAACTCAATGGGCTGGAACCAGGTGCCGTCCGTTCCGGCGGGTTTCAGGCCGATCTTTTCGAACTCGGCTGCGACATAGTCTGCAGCAAGATCATAGCCCGGCGTTCCCGCTTCCCGGCCTTCGAGATCGTCGGAGGCGAGATAGGACATGTGCGTTTCGATTGCGGCGGCGTCCGGCGGGGGAAGCTCCGCCGGCGCTTTCGCCTCAGGCGCGCAGGCTGCCAGCAGGACGGCGGTCAGGGGCAGGAGAGCAAGGCGAATGGCTCGCATGAACGGGGCTCCGGATGGAATTGGGATAGACATCCTACTTCTATCGCCCCACGCCGCCCTGTCCACGACTGACGCAGCGGGAACGCCTAGAGCTCGCGCAGCCAATAGCCCATCGGGTGCTGGACGTTCGGGCCACCGGGTTCGGTCGGCCAGGCGAAGTCGGTGCTGATGCCGGGGAGCTTGCGGTAGCCGCGCTTGGTCCAGAACGCGTCGAGCGGGCTGTAGCCTTCCGGGCGCAGCGGGTGGTCTGCCGGACGTTCGACGGCGCAGAAGCAGGCGCGCTGGTAGCCGCGCTGGCGGGCATGGGCTTCACGGGCGTCGAAGAATGTGTGGCCGAGGCCGGTGCCGCGGAATTCGGGCAGCAGGACCGACTCGCCGAAATAGAATGTCGTGGCGAGATCGTAGCCGGCCTTTGCGAGCGGCGCAGCAAACTCACCGTGATGGCCGGTCAGGGATGAGCCGGTGGCGCAACCGACGATGCGGTCGTCATCGGTTTCGGCAGCGATGATGAAACTGTCGGGCGCCTTGGCGAAGTCGCGAAGGTAGCTCTGCTCATAATCCTCCGTACCCGCATAAAGGTAAGGGAAGGCGCGGAACACTTCTATGCGCAAGGCCGCCAGCGCAGGCAAGGCGCGTTCAAGATCCTCGCCGGTGAGGGCGCGCGTTTTCACGAGACCTGACGGATCCATTCCTTGAGGTTGTAGTAGGTGGTGACGCGCGTGATCTCGCCATTCTGCACATCGAAAAATGCGCCGGCGGGCAGGCGGTAAGTCTGGCCGCGCGCTTCCGGCAGGCCGGGATCGGTTTTCTTGTAGGTGCCGTTGACGATGAACTCCGCCGAGGCGCGTGCACCATCGGGCGAGGCCATCACGACGATGTCGGTGAGAAGTTCGTCATAGCAATCGTCCATGTGGGCGATAAATTCCGCAAAGGCTTTCCGGCCGCCGCGCTTGTCGCCCTCGTTGACGAAATGGTTGATCTGTTCGGATACGCAGGTGGCCATGGCTTTCCAGTCCTTCGCGTTGAAGGCGGCGTAGTAGCGGCTGACGAGATCTGTAGTGGTTG
>DNFL01000281.1 GCA_003486945.1 Hyphomonas sp.
CCCTTCTCGAGGAAACCCGGGCTGCGGTCTGAGGCTTTCCGGCCCCCGGCCCTGACATTCAGGCCTTGGAAACCCCGCGCCATTCAGGCTAAGCAATGGGCCCGGATCCCATCACTGCCGAGAACAGGCCGCTCCATGTCCAGACTGACCACCCTTTCCCTGGCGATTGTCCTTGGCGCGGCCGCTCTGGCCGGATGCCGGTCGAACACCCGGAACGTTGAACTCGCCTATGTCGAGCGCCCGGTGGAGCAGATCTACAATCAGGCCGCCAGCCGTCTCGACTCGCGCGATTATGCGATGGCCATTAAGTTGTTCGAGGAAGTCGAACGCCAGCACCCCTATTCCGAATGGGCCCGCAAATCGATGGTGATGTCGGCCTATGCGTCCTACAAGACGCGCGACTACACCACCGCCATCAGCGCTTGCCAGCGCTACCTCGCCCTGCACCCGGGCGGCTCGGAAGCCGAGTATGCCTACTACCTCATCGCACTCAGCTATTTCGACCAGATCATTGATGTCGGCCGCGACCAGGCGACCACCGAGAGCACGCGCAACGCCCTCAACGACATCATCCGCCGGTTCCCTGAAAGCCCGTATTCGAAGGATGCGCGCCTGAAGCTCGACATGGTCAACGACCAACTCGCCGGCAAGGAAATGACCATCGGCCGCTGGTATCTGCGCTCGAACCAGACGCTGCCGGCGATCAATCGTTTCCGCAATGTTGTCGACAACTTCCAGACGACCAGCCACACGCCGGAAGCGCTTCACCGCCTTGTCGAGAGCTATCTGACGCTCGGCCTGAAAGACCAGGCGCTCGCCGCCGGCGCCACGCTCGGCTACAACTATCCGGATACGGATTGGTACAAGATGAGCTACCGCCTGCTGACCAATGAGGGCGTCGATCTCAACACGATCAGCGAGCCTCAGAAACGCTCCCTGATTCAGCGCCTCATCCCCGGCGGCAAATAATCCGTAAGCGGATTATTACGCCTCGCCAATCAGCGCCAGCCATTCGGCTTCCGTCATCGTCTTCACGCCGAGGCCTTCCGCCTTGGCGAGTTTCGATCCTGCGCCCGGCCCGGCGACTAGAATATCCGTCTTCGCCGAAACTGACCCCGCCACCTTCGCCCCCAGCGCGCTCGCCCGGGCCTTCGCCTCATCGCGCGTCATCCGCTCCAGCGTACCGGTGAACACCACCGTCTTGCCCGCCACCGGACTATCCGACGCGGCCGGAACCTCGTCCTCCACCGTCACTTCTTCCAGCAACGCATCCAGCATTTCGCGGTTATGTGGCTCAGTCTCGAACTGCACCAGCGCCCGCGCCGCCGCATCGCCAATGCCATCAATCCCGGTCAGCTCCTGATAGCCCTCGCTCGCCGGTCCGCCCTCTGCGGCGCGCTGTACAGCGCTCCAGAACGCCGCCCAGCTCAGGAATCCGCGCGCAAACTGGCTAGACGTCGTCTGCCCGACATGCCGGATGCCGAGCCCGTTGAGAAAGCGCGCGAACGGCACTGACCGGCGCGCATCAATCGCTGCAAACAGCTTCTTCGCAGACGCCTTGCCGAACCCTTCCCATTCCTCGAGCGGCGGCAGGCCGACCGCTTCGATATTCCTCTGCAGACGGAATATATCCTGCGGCGCGCGGACCACGCCCTGCGTATGGAACAGCTCGATCTGCTTTGCGCCAAGCCCGTCAATGTCCAGCGCCTTGCGCGAAACGAAATGCTTCAGCCGCTCCACCGCCTGCGCCGCGCAGATCAGTCCGCCCGTGCAGCGCCGGCGCACATCGGCCACGCCCGCCTCGTCAATCTCGCGCACCGCCGCCGAGCCGCAGACAGGGCACACATCCGGCATCTGCCAGGCCGACCCCTTCCCCGCCTTCACCACGCGCAGCACCTGCGGGATCACATCGCCCGCGCGCTGGATCTCCACCACATCGCCCGGCTTCACGCCGAGGCGCGCAATCTCGTCCTCATTGTGCAGCGTCGCGTTCGAGACGACTACACCGCCCACCGTCACCGGCTCCAGCCGCGCCACCGGCGTCAGCGATCCCGTGCGCCCGACCTGGATGTCGATGGTAACCAGCTTCGTCGTTGCCTTCTCCGCTGGAAACTTGTGTGCAATCGCCCAGCGCGGCGCGCGGCTGACAAATCCGAGGCGCTGCTGCCAGTCGATCCGGTCCACCTTGTAGACCACCCCGTCAATATCATAGGGGAGCCCCGCCCGCTGCGCCTCGATGCTGCGATAGTAAGCGAGCACCTCCTCGACCGTCTCTATACGGACCATCAGCGGGTTGGTCGAAAAGCCCCATTCCGCAAATTTCTCCACCGCTTCGCTCTGCGCCGCTGCAAACGGCGCGCTCACCGCGCCCCAGGCATAGGCGAAGAAATGCAAGGGCCGCGACTTTGTAATCTCTACATCCAGCTGCCGCAGGCTGCCTGCCGCGGCGTTGCGCGGATTGGCAAAGGTCTTGCGCCCGGCCGCGCCTTCGCGCGCGTTCAGCGCCGCAAAGTCTGCCTTCGACATGTAAATCTCGCCGCGCACTTCGATCATCTCCGGCCAGCCCTTGCCCTTCAGCTTCGCCGGAATGTCCTTCAGCGTGCACGCATTCGCCGTCACATCCTCGCCCGTCTGGCCATCGCCGCGTGTCGCCGCGCGCACCAGCTTGCCCTGCTCATAGGTAAGGCTCAGCGACAGGCCGTCGATCTTCGGCTCCGCCGTAAACGCCAGCGCCGTCTCCGGCGGCAGCGCGAGGAAACGCCGGATACGGCCCGCAAAATCCGCGACGTCCTCATCCGTGAACGCATTCTCCAGCGACAGCATGGGCACGCCGTGCCGCGCCTTCGCGAACCCGTCGCCCGCTTCTGCGCCGACGCGCAGCGACGGGCTGTCTTCCCGCTTCAGCGCTGGAAAGCGCGCCTCGATTTCCGCATTGCGCTGGCGCAGCGCGTCATACTCGGCATCGGTAATGTCGGGCGCATCATTCTGGTAATAGGCCGCGTCAGCGTCCGCGATTTCCCGTGCCAGCCGTGCCAACTCCGCCGCTGCTTCCGCTTCGGTCAGCGCGTCGACAGCTTTCTGCGCGGTCATGCATCCTCCATCAGCCTCCCGGCAGCCGCCCGCGCCTCATCGGTAATCTCGGCGCCGGACAGCATGCGGGCGATCTCTTCCCGTCTGGCCGAAGCCTCTAGCGCGCAGAGCCGAGTCTCGCCAGCCCTACCGTTCTTCTCCACCAGCCAGTGCGCATCCGCCGCTGCCGCAACCTGTGGACTATGCGTGATCGCCAACACCTGCCGCGCGCCCGCCAGCCGCGTCAGCCGCTCGCCAATCGCCGCCGCCACCGCTCCGCCAACGCCCTGGTCGGCCTCATCGAAGATCAGCGTACCCGCACTGCCCGCTTCCGCCAGCGCGCATTTCAGCGCCAGCGACACACGTGCGAGTTCGCCCCCGGACGCCACCTTGCGCAGCGGCCCGAAGCCCGCGCCCGGATTCGTCTCCGCCT
>DNFL01000359.1:0-4478 GCA_003486945.1 Hyphomonas sp.
CGGCGGTCCTCCGATAGTGCGTCTGTGCTCCCGATCCCTTCACGGATCAGCCGCTGGAGATAGCCCGCAACAGTCAATCCGGAGGCCTCGTGTGCGGCGAGGTAGGCTGCGACGATTTCTACGGCAAGCGTGAACCCGCCAATGCGTCGGACGATCTCGCGGGCTGCAGCTACCTCGGCTGGGTCATCGAGCGAGCGGTAGTCGCGGATCAAAGCAAGCGCATCTTCCGGCGGCAGATCGTCAACCGGGATGGCCGCGAGAGAGGCAGGGTCGATCCCGAAGCTGTGGGGCCCGTGTCGCGTCGTCACGACGATCTTGAGCCACGGCTCCGCAAAAATCTGCGCCGCTTCGCGGGATGAAAGCAGTTCTTCACGATCGACGTTGTCCAGGATCAAGAGCGTATTGGCTTCGACTGTCGGTCGTGCGCCGTCGGGCGTGTGGAGGCCCGGCAGCTGCGACAGTTGTTGACGGATGGTTTCAACATTGGCCCGGGTTCGTTCACGTAGCGCCGTCAGTGTCAACCGAACGCGCTCTTCGGCCGTCGCATCGTTGGGAAGACCGAGGCCACGGACCAGCGGTTCCAGCGCGGCGGCGAGGCTCGTCTGTCCTTCGCATGGAAGCTTCCACCGTCCACCAGCAGCGTAATGCTCGGCGTAGGCATAGGAGTATTGCTCGGCCAATGCTGTCTTGCCTTGCCCACCAAGCCCGTGTAGCGCGCTGATGACGCCGACGCGATGTTTGGAAGTGAGGTTGTCGTGGAGTTGCCGTAGTTCGCGATGGCGTCCGACGAAGTGCGGATAGGAGCGGCCGATGTTGCCCTGTTCCAGTGCCAGTTCCGCGAGTGCCGCCCGATCGAGCCGGTGTGCGATGGCGCTGTCGATTTCGGCCACGCGATCGGCCAGGGCGACGAGGCGCCTGTCTCCGTCGCTGCGCGGCTTGGCCCGGAGAGTGGCAAGGCGGTCGGCTGCGTCGATCTCGGCGAGAATCTGAGGCCCGGCACCGTACCAGTCGCGAAGATCGAAGGCATGGCCGCGGTTGCGGCGGCGCATGTCTGAGATCCAGTCAGCCATCTCGGATTGCAGGTCAGCAGCATCCGCGCGACTGCCGTGGATTTCAGGGACCATCGCGAAATAGATCTGCTTGATGCCGTCGTCGCCGCGCGCGAGCGAGTGCTCCAGGCGGAGATAGCTTTCCCACTCCCGACGACACCACTCACTTTTCAGGTAGTTCGGCGAGAGAAAGGCGAGGAAAAGGCGGCTCTCCCGGAGACCGGTGTAGATGCGCCGCTCCCAGTCCTGCCCGTCCTTGATGGCCTGCTTGTCGAAGAACACTTCGAGGCGGCGACCGGAGTACCGGGCATGCTGGGCGAGCAACCGGTCATGAAACGCTGTTACCCAGCCGTCGGCATTGGCGCCATTGTCGGCGCGGGCATAGGAAAGGAAAACATGAAAAGACGCCACGCAGTTTCATCCCGGGATTAGCAACGTTGCGTACTTTATCCGTCGTCCCCGGGTTGGCAATATTGACGCGAGCGGAAAGCGGCAGATCGGATGCGGGGTGTGCTGTTTCTCCTGCAGTGCTGTTGCGGGACGGCGCGTAACCGGCGGATGTTATGAGGCGGTGACCATGCTGTGCCGTCACGCCTCCAGAAAGACTTGACCTAAACGGATATGCTCGACGACCGAGCCAAGATACTCGGTGTTTTCGTTGTAAGGTTCTCCGGGCCAGTTCTTGTTGACAGCGATGAGAGTGCCGGTGCGGAGTTCGGCATCTGCTGGCCGGAATGCGCGGAGCTTCACTTGGCCGCCAGATCGCACGAGGATCATCGCGCCCGGAAGCAGCTGAACATGATCGATAACAACGAAGTCGTCGGGCCGGAAGGTTGGCTGCATCGACGGGTCGGCAACGCGCAGCGCGAACGCGTTCCGCGCGTGCTGCCTATTCGTCGCGATCCAGTCACGGTGAGCGTCGGTCGCAGGTCTGTTCTGGGACTGCAGAACCTGGTCCGGGGTGAGAAGTGGCACGACCCGGTTGGATGCCGACATGCGCGCTTCGATGCCCGGCAGGTCGCCGGTGTCGATCGCGATGGGATGAAACAAGATTTCGGGCGGCACGTCTGTTAGGGCGCAGAACCTCAGGATGTTCGTCACCAGGGGAGGGGACTTACCCGACTCCCATTGGCTGACGGTCTGCTTCGCGACCCCCAGATGTCCGGCGAGTGCCACCTGGGAAAACCCCCTATGCAGTCGGATGCGCCGGATCTGCTCTCCGAGAGTGACCAGATTGACCTGAATGCTTGCGCTCATTTGACGATTCCAGCGATTCGATGGAGAGAACTGACACGAAGGGCAAAAGCAGCACAAAACAGTCGAGGCAACAATGAATTGTCAAACACCATTTGTCAAACTGGATACAATGGACTTTCGGCCATCGAACATGATGTCGTGGCGAGCGGCCGAAGATCGGATCCGTTCTCTCGGTGCGGAACGTGTCGAAGGGCTCCACAGCCGGCTGTGTCATGAAATCCGCGTGGAAGTGGAACGGGAGTTCGGTCCGAGAGCGGCGAAGATATTATCGAACCTCGAGACTTCGTGCTTCGAAGAGGCCGACGGCGACCCGGTGCTCGCGTTTCTTCTGATGGCGCTGAGTGTTTCGGAAATCTCAGCATACGCGCTCAATGCCCCGATGGGCGCCTGGCACAAGATCGAGCGCTTCGTCTGGAAATGGCTCGGGCCCTCGATTTTCAATCGCACCAAGTCGCTCAAAGAGGGGCGCTTCTTCGTCGTTCGCAATTACTCCCACGATGGCTTGTCGGACCGGTTGAGCGGGTCACCCATGTTCTTCAGGAAGGCTGATATCGACAGGCTCTGTGGTCAGGGGAGGCCATCGGCCGCGGCGCAGGCGCGCGCAGCTTCCGAACTGTTCGTCGAGGCGGAGGCCAAGAACGAGCGGTTCCTGAAGGCGCAGTTCTGCGCCGAATTCCTTCGGGGTCTGCCGGGATGCTCGAAGGCCGATGCGGTGCGCATGTGGCAGCGGTGCGCTCCTCCGGAGGCAAAGCGTCAGGGGCGGCCGAAAAAGAAAACATCCGAGAGAAACGACTGACGAAGTTTCTAACGAACGAATCTCCGTCGCGCGTATTGGGTTATGCTCCGGTCAACATTCGCACTCAACAGGAGGTCGCGCACCCAAGTCGAATGGACATTGACATTGTGCGGTAACGGGCAGGCGAGAGCAAGCCGCTAGTCCGCGACGCGAGATCGCACCGGGGCGTGAGCCCGTTCGCATAAAAGCTGATGCGGGAGGCGATGATCCTCCGCTCAGACACTGCTGCTTCGAAATTCAAGGATCAAATGACGCGTTTGGCAGCCGCCAAGCGCCAACGGGAGACTGTGTCCATGCGCATGCGATCTAGGACAACCACGCAAACAGCGACACCGCGCGCGCCTGCTGATGCGGAAGCCAAGCCGCAGAAGACGTCGGGTGCGTCAAAGGGAGGTTCGCTGCATGCTGACGCCAAGGTGTGCAGGCCCAGCAACGGCGCTGAGACAACGGTCGACGCGTCGAATGCGCCACTGCTGACAGTCAAGGAAGTGGCGATCCGGCTCAATATGTCGGAACGGCAGGTGAGACGTTGGGTCGGATCGGGCGACCTTCCCACAGTGCGTCCGGGGCATGCAGTACGCATCAAGGAGGAGGAGCTTCAGCGCTTCATTCGGCGCCACGAAAAGTGAGTGTGGCGATGTCATTGCTGGTCACGCCAAGTCATTGAATGGCATGAATATAATAAAACATCGTGATTTGGGTATCAAAATAATGAAGGAAATTATTATGATAATCTAATCACGAAAGTCAATTCTGGTCGCATTCAGTCATCGTCAGACAGTGAGAGTCATACCATGGCATTGAAAGAACCGAAATTTAGACCGGCAGTTTCCGACACAGCTGTCCAGCTGCCTCAGTCTCTCGAAGACGTCCGCAAGAGCATTCTCGATTCCCAGGCGCGACCGAAAAGGAAGCGTGACATGGCGTCGGCGCTGATGACGCTTGGTCGCTGCGCTGGGCGTCGCCTGGCCGATATCCCGGCTACTGTGGTCGGGGTGCGTGAGGCGTTCGACGCCGCTCGCCCAGCACTTCATAACGTCGGTCCCGCGCGGTGGCGCAATATCCGTAGCTTGACAGGTAAGGCCCTGTCCCTCTGCGGTGTGCCTGTAAAGGCCGGGCGTGACGACGGTCCGCTGTCCCAGAGTTGGGAGCGTCTTCTTGAAAAGCTCCCTCCGAGGCCCGGCCGGGTGTCGCTGTCACCCTTCGCCCGATTCTGCACCCGGCGTGGCATTGAGCCGGGGCGGGCTTCCCAGGCCGTGTTTGATGCTTATGCAGCCGATGACGAGGAAACTTCACTGCGCGAGCGTCGCCGTGATGCGGCTTTTTCCCTCGCCCGAACCCGGGAAGCCCCCCCCCCCCCGCGGGGCGGCTGGGGG
>DNFL01000359.1:4674-6626 GCA_003486945.1 Hyphomonas sp.
CGCCCCCTCCCACGAACCTGGAACGCTGCCCGCGCCCAGTGGGCCGATTGGCCCGACGTAACGCTGGATCCCGGCGATCGTCGCATTCGGGTGGCACTGACTTGGGACAGCTTTCCTGCGAGCCTGAAACAGGATGTCGATGCCATGGTCCAGGCGGCGACCGATCCGTGGGGTGTATCTTCGCGTCGCCCCATCAAGGCCATTTCTGCGCACAATCGTGCGGAGCAACTTCGTCTTCTCGCGTCTGCGGAAGTGGACGCCGGTATCCCCGCAGCCGATCTTACATCGATTGCGGCTGTCATTGAGCCCGCTCGTGTGCGCCTCGGATTATCTGTCATCGCCCGTCGGCTGAAGGGTGGTCGTACGGGGGCTCACATCAACGATGTCGCCCGACATGCCCGTACACTCGCTAAGCACTGGGCGCGGCTGCCACTCGATGACATCAACGAGTTGAAGACACTGTGCCGTGGAACAATGCCCGCAACACTCGGCATGACGCCGAAAAACCGCGCCACGCTGCGTCACTTTCAAGGAGATGATGGCGAAGCGCTGCAGCGGCGGGGTTACGAGTTGCCCGTGAAACACTACGAACGAGCCGACTTCGCGCAGACATTGAAGCGCTCGGACTTGGTGGCCCTTCAAACCGCATTGGCCATCGAGCTTCTTCTCGTGACCGCTGTGCGTTCCAAGAACCTCGCCGGCATTGACATCAATCGTCATCTCGTCAGGCACGGCCGCGGTCGGATGGCGCGCGTTTATCTTGTCATACCGAGCGAAGAGGTGAAGAACGGCGTGGCCGTGGAGGTCGAACTGCCCGACATCACGGTCGTTCTGTTGGATCAGTACATCGCGCATGTTCGGCCAGGATTGCTGCGCGCGCCGTCGCGCTGGCTGTTCCCCGGTGAAGGCGCGGGACACAAGGCGGCGTATCTGCTGAGCCAGCAGATCGCGGATATGATGGAGCGAACGGTTGGTGTGCGCATCACGACGCACCAGTTCCGCCACTTCGCTGGCGCCACGTATCTGCGGGAGAACCCCGGCGGGCACGAAGTCGTGCGACGGTACCTTGGCCACAAGAACATCGAAACCACGTTGAATTTCTACGCCGGTATGGAGACCGACGTAGCCTTCAGGCAGCTGCATAAGCTTGTGGCAAAAAAGCGCACGAAGAAGAGCTGAACGTCATGCCGAAGAGCAAACGGGTTTATCCGGCACTCACCAGGTCGATGCTGGTGTCAGAATGGCCAGCCAACGATCGCCGGATCTGGCTTCTCGAAACGGACGTGAGCCGCAATACCTTCTCGGGCGGTGTCGCTTCGACATGGCGACCAAGAACGGCCCAGACCGTCGCCGAGAGCTACGGGCACGCTCTCGACTGGCTGCGGCAGCGTGGCATTCTCGTTCCGGAAAGCTGTCCTGCCGAGAGATGGCCACTGGAACTGGTCAAGGCCTACGCGATGGAATTGTGCGGTCGCGTCGCCCCGGCAACGGCGAAGGGTCGTCTCGTCAATTTGCAACGCGCTCTTGTCGTGCTCGCACCCAAGGCAGAGCTACCGGATATTTTCTCGATAGCCGATCGCATCGGAAAGGAAACGAGCCACGCCCGTAAGCGCGGTCGCCTTCAAAGGCCGGCCGATATCGTCGATCTCGGAATCGAGCTGATGCGGAGTGCGGAGCGTGGGGAACGAGAAAGCCGGATACGGAATGCAGTTCAGTTTCGTGAAGGGCTGCAGATGGCGCTGCTTGCGACGTGCCCCGTGCGCCGCCAGAACTTCATCGATATTGAAATCGGCCGCCATCTCCATCGCGTCGGTAACCAGTGGTGGCTCAAGTGGGACGCGGAGGAAGTGAAGAATCGGACACCCATAGAGTGTCCCGTGGCTGAGATACTGGTCCCTTATCTGGAGCAGTACATGAGCGTCTATCGACCGGAACTGGCGCGCGGAAATACC
>DNFL01000405.1:0-1354 GCA_003486945.1 Hyphomonas sp.
GGACTTTAAAAGGCTTCAAGCTGCCAGGGCGGCAACTGCCCGCTCTCGAAAGCCGATGAGGTCGTCGATGTGAACGGCATCAAGGTCGCCGGCTTCTCGAACCTGCCCGCGCGCCTGCCCGCAGACTCCTCCTCGCTCTACGCCAAGAACCTGCTCGCCTTCATCCCGCTGATCACCGGCGAAGGCGCAGCGCTTAATCTCGATACGGACGATGAAGTCGTCGTCGCCATGCTGCTCACGCGCAATGGCGCAACTGTCAGCGAAAGGCTCAAGTGATGAAACGCGCCCTTTCCCTCATCGCCCTCGCGGCGCTCGCCCTGCCGGCCCATGCCGAAGCGGGCGGGATTGAATCGACGGTCTTCCTCGCGGCCATCTTCGCGCTCGCCTGCTTCGTCGGCTACTATGTCGTCTGGTCGGTCACGCCTGCGCTGCACACGCCGCTGATGGCCGTCACCAACGCGATATCGTCCGTGATCGTCGTCGGCGCGCTCGTCGCGGCCGCCGCACACGGACTATCTCAGGAAGGCTGGGTCGCGAAGATTCTCGGCGCAGTCGCCGTGATGCTCGCCAGCGTCAACATCTTCGGCGGCTTCCTCGTCACCCAGCGCATGCTGGCCATGTACAAGAAGAAGGGTCAGTAAGCCGTGGAACAATTCCAATCCACCTGGGCACCGCTGCTCTATCTCGTCGCCGGCGTGCTGTTCATCCTTGCGCTGCGCGGCCTCTCGAGCCCCGCGACCAGCCAGAAGGGCAACCGCAATGGCATGATCGGCATGACGATTGCCGTCGGCACGACCATTGCCCTTCTCTGGAACCAGCTTGATGCAATCACCTGGGCACTGATGATCGGCGCCGTCGCCATCGGCGGCACTATCGGCGCCATCATCGCGCGCCGCATCCCGATGACCGACATGCCGCAGCTTGTTGCGGCCTTCCACTCGCTGGTCGGCCTCGCCGCCGTGCTCGTTGCCTCCGCCGCGCTCTACGCGCCGGGCAGCTTTGGCATTCTCGGCGACAGCGGCATCAAGGCGATCTCGCTGATCGAACTCGGCCTCGGCTCCGCCATCGGCGCGCTCACCTTCACCGGCTCGGTCATCGCCTTCGCCAAGCTCAACGGCAACATGAGCGGCGCGCCGATCCTCTTGCCCGCCCGCCACCTGCTGAACATCGCCCTCGGCGCCGGCATCATTGCCCTCACCGTCATCCTTATCCTGTCCGGTGGCAGCGCCCACTGGGCATTCTGGGGACTGACGATCCTCGCCCTGATCCTCGGCATCACGCTGATCATCCCCATCGGCGGCGCCGACATGCCCGTCGTCGTCTCTATGCTCAACTCCTATTCCGGCTGGGCCGC
>DNFL01000405.1:1609-16423 GCA_003486945.1 Hyphomonas sp.
AACTCCTATTCCGGCTGGGCCGCTGCCGCTCTCGGCTTCACGCTCGGCAATTTCGCGCTGATCATCACCGGCGCGCTCGTTGGCTCGTCCGGCGCGATCCTGTCGTACATCATGTGCAAAGGCATGAACCGCTCGTTTATCTCGGTCATCCTCGGCGGCTTCGGCGGCGAGGATGCAGCCGCTGCAGCCGGCGGCGCGAAGGCAGATCGTCCGTACAAGAAAGGTTCCGCGGATGATGCAGCCTTCATCATGAAGAACGCCTCCAAGGTCATCATCGTTCCCGGTTACGGCATGGCCGTTGCCCAGGCGCAGCACGCGCTGAAAGAAATGGCCGAGAAGCTGAAGCATGAAGGCGTCGAAGTGAAATACGCCATCCACCCCGTCGCGGGGCGGATGCCGGGGCACATGAACGTCCTCCTCGCCGAGGCACAAGTTCCGTATGATGAGGTTTTCGAACTCGAAGACATCAACTCGGAATTCTCCGCCTCCGATGTCGCCTTCGTCATCGGCGCCAATGACGTGACCAACCCGTCAGCCAAGACCGACAAGACCTCGCCGATCTATGGCATGCCGGTTCTGGATGTCGAAAACGCGCGCACGGTGCTGTTCGTGAAACGCTCCATGGGCTCCGGCTATGCCGGCATCGACAACCCCCTCTTCTTCCACGACAACACAATGATGCTGCTCGCGGACGCCAAGAAGATGGTCGAGGATATCGTGAAGGCGCTCTAGGCGCCTTCACCCCGTTTCCCGAAGACCACGATCTTGTTATCCACATCGTGGCCGATATCCGCGCGGCCGAGATAGGCAATCCCGCCCCGCGCGCACCAGTGCGTGACGATCTCCTCCTCGCTCGCCCCGAAGTCGATATCGTTCACCGGAATCGCCCCGCAGCGCCCAAGCCGGATGCCCGCCACCTTCTTTACCTCCGGGTTGGAGGTGATGGTGAACATCATCCGGTCGAGCCGGTAATGATATTCGCCCACATCCTCCAGCATCAGCACATGACCCGTCAGGTCCGGCAGCCAGCCGGTTCCGATCAGGCTCGCGAACACAGAAATGTTGAACGCAGCATACTTACCCGGCGCCCGCGCCGCAGGGTCTATCCCCGCGTCATCATCCGTACCCGTCAGAAAGCCCAGCGACCGGCGCACCGCCGCCTCGCCGCCCTGGCGCAAGATGTCCGCCGGCATCGGCCCATGCGCCACCCGGCCAATCCCGTCGCGCGCCAGCCGCGCCAGCAGGCTGCCCGCATCGCTATAGCCGAGATAAGTCTTCGCCCGCGCCGCATCGCCCAGATTTTCAAATGCCATGTCGAGAATACGGCAAGCCCCATACCCGCCCCGCGCAAACCAGACCGCTTCAAGCGACGGATCATTCGCATATTCCGCAAACGCCGCCGCCCGCGCGCCATCCGGCCCCGCAAAATGCCCCTCCCGCAGGAAGCATTGCGGATGAAACACGAGCTCCGCCGTCCCGCCCGCCAGCGCACTGACACGCTCCGCCAACCCCCGGTCAATTGCCCGCCCCGGCCCGACAATCCCGATCCGTGTCACCTTCGCGCTCATGTCACTCTCCCGGACCTGCCCCCGCAGTTAAACCGGCATTCTTGAAGAATGGGAACATGGATTGAGGGAATGTTGGACTACGAAAGCGAAAGGGATCGCCCCTGAATCCAACCGCAGTCCCGTCCGCTAGAGAAGCATCAGCAACCGGCCGGATATGACCAGCATCCCGGATACGGCAAAATTTGCGACGTTCCCATCAATGCTGCCGAGCCTGGTTCCGGCAAACCCCTGGCGGGCATTGACCTCTCCGCCAAACCGACGGGACGTCGCAGCACTGATGAAAAATCCGCCGAGAACGATGGCGCTGACAATCATGGCAATGCAGGCGCCAAGGTCAGGCTCCACCCTCCCCGACCAAAGGAAGAACAAGGCGGCGACGCCGAGCGCGGAAGTCGTCAAGACCTGGGTCACAACGTGAAACCTCGCGTGAGGCGGCCAATCCGGATTGAGCGCGTGCGTCCTGTTCAGGTCGGCAACCGGAGGAATGACCGTGAACTGAAGTATCCCGATTGTCATCAGCACGAGCGCCAGATCCGGCATCATACAATCCTCCATAGTCGTCTGAAATCAGCATACGCCTGAAAGCGCTTGAAGCAACTGACGGCTGGAACCCGTCCTTATGAGCCCAGCCCCTGTCGTGGGAAACAGCCCAACATCACCGGTGATATTGGCCTTCGTGCGATTCAAACCCCCTGCTATACAACGCCCACCATGACCAACAAGAATCGCTATTTCTTCTGCGGCATTGGCGGCTCCGGCATGTTGCCGTTGGCGTTGATCCTGCTGGATCAGGGCCACACCATCGAGGGCTCGGACCGCTCGCTTGACCAGGGTCGCACGCCTGCGAAGTTTGAGTATCTGCGCTCGCGCGGCATCCGCCTCTTCCCGCAGGATGGCAGCGGCGTGACCAGCCCCGAGCAGATCGTCGTCGCCTCGGCGGCGGTGGAGGACACCGTGCCCGATATTGCCGCCGCGCTGCGCGTGGGGGCGAAGCGGATGAGCCGGGCGGACATGCTCTCGGCCCTCTTCAACGCCGCGCCAATGGCCATCGGCGTGGCGGGCACCAGCGGCAAATCCACCGTCACCGGCATGATCGCCTGGATCCTCCACCATTCGGGCCAGAGCCCCACGGTGATGAACGGCGCCGTGATGAAGAATTTCCGCACGCCCGAGGCGCTGTTCTCCAGCTCCCTCGTCGGCACCAGCGGAATCTTCGTCTCGGAAGTCGACGAAAGCGATGGCTCCATCGCCGCTTATAATCCGCGCGTGGCAGTGCTGATGAATATCGCGCTCGATCACAAGACAATGGACGAACTTCGCGCCCTCTTCGGCGGCTTCGCTGCGCGCGCAAAAGATGTCGTGCTCAACCTCGACAATCCCGAAACCGCGCGTCTCGCCGCGAAGTTCCCCGCCGCGATCACTTACAGTATCGAGCGTGAAGACGCGTCCCTGATCGCCTGGGCCATTTCGCCCGAGCCTACGAGCGTTTCATTCTCCGTGCACGATCAAAAGACGGGCGAGTCCGTCATCGTCCGGATGGGCATACCCGGCCGCCACAACGTCTCCAACGCCCTTGCCGCCATCGCAGCCGTGAGGACCTGCGGCGTGACGCTCGCGCAGGCAGCCGCCGCCCTCCACGAGTTCTCCGGCATCGCGCGCCGCTTCGATATCGTCGGCACGGCGAACGGCGTCACCGTCATCGATGATTTCGGCCACAACCCAGACAAGATCGCCGCCACCCTGCGCACGGTGAACCAGTTCCCCGGACGCGTCCTCGTCATGTTCCAGCCGCACGGCTTCGGTCCGATAAAGAAGATGCGCCGCGAATTTGCCGAGTGTTTCGCCGAAAACCTGAATGCGGAAGACATACTCCTGATGCCCGAGCCCGCATACTTTGGCGGCACGGTGGACCGCTCGGTCGGCAGCGCAGACCTCGCCGCAGATATCTGCGCCCTTGGCCGCAATGCCGAAGCCCTCAGCGACCGCGCGGCTTGCGGCGCGCGCCTCCTGGAGCTCGCAAAGCCCGGCGACCGCATCCTCGTCATGGGCGCGCGCGACGACACGCTGACCGTGTTCGCGCAGGAATTGCTAGCAAAGCTGAACGGCTAGTCTGCGGCTGGCGGCAGCCCGATGAAACTTGCAAGCACGTCCGCCTGAATCCGGAAAGCCTCCGTATCCGGAGCAACCAGTTCGACATGGCCCGTCGCAGGCACAACGATCAGTGAAGCTGCGTCCCCCGCCGCCTCGGCTTTCCGCGTCAGCCCGTCGCCGAGCAGCGGCGGCGCGATCCGGTCGTCGCTGCCATTGACGCTGACGAACGGAACACCAACCGGCAGGAGCCGCGCGGGCGAGGTGTCTGCCAGCGGGTCCGGCCGCAGCGCAGTGGCAGGGCCGGTCAGCTGGTCATGGATCGCATCAAGGCAGGATGGCAGGGTGACGGGCCGGGAGGCCTCGAGGTCAGCGAGACCGCCCGAGACGACCACGCCCTGAAAGCGCAGCGGATTGCTGACGGAAAGCTCGCTGGTCTCCGGCAGCCTGCCACGCGCCGCGAGCCACAAGACAAGGTGGCCGCCCGCCGAATGCCCGATACCTGTAACGCGCGACAGGTCGAGGTTCAGCGCATCGGCGCGCTCGATAAGTTCATCGGCGGCAGCGCCAACATCCCGGAATGTGCCGGGGTATCCGCCGCCGGGCTCGTCGACGCCGCGATACTCGATGTTCCAGACGGCCCACCCGCGCTGGCGCAGGCCCTCGGCCATCCAGTTCATCAGCGTGCGGTCTGCAATCGATTTCTGCCAGCACCCGCCATGCACCATGACCACAACCGGGTGCGGCCCGTCGCCTTCCGGCACCCAAAGGTCTACAATGTCCGACGGCAATTCGCCCCAGAGGATTTCCACGGAAGGCTCCGGCCGGGGGCGGCTAGTAAGGTCCGGCCAGGTCATCAGGGCTGGCGGCGCTTCGGGCATCTCAGGCTCCGGCGCCACGGCCTGCGGCTGGCAGGCGGCGAGGATCAAGGCCGCAGCTATAAACGCCAGGTTTTTCCACACGCCCGTCTCCCTTGCCGCCAGCGGCTTGCCCGCTACTCTCGCAGGTTCGCAAGGACAGGCAAGCCGCACCGATGTTTCAGACCCCTACCCACCGCGACGCCGCCCTCGCGCTCGACCGTTCCGATCCACTCGCCGCCGCGCGCGGCAGTTTCGAGATTGAAGAAGGAACGATCTATCTGGTCGGTCACTCGCTCGGCCCGCCGCCCGTGCAAGCGCGCCGGAAAGCTGAAGCCGCGCTCGATACCTGGCGGAGCGATCTTGTGAGAGGCTGGAATTCTGCAGGCTGGATTGATCTTGCCGAGAGAACGGGCGATCGCCTTGCAAGGCTGATCGGCGCTGAGCAGGGCAGCGTGGTTGTGACGGACAATGTTTCCGTGAACCTGTTCAAGCTCGCGGCAGCGGCACTCGGCCTTTGCCGGCGCGCGATACTCGTGATCGAGGAAGACGAGTTTCCGACCGATCAGTATATCGTTGCCGCGCTGGGCAATCTTCAGCGCATCGAGGTGCGCCGTGTGCCGGCGGGCGAAGGCATTGCCGCACTGAAGGAAGGCGGCGTGCTGATCAAGAGCGCGGTGAACTACCGCTCAGCGGGTATCGCCGATATTACTGCGCATGAAGCAGAAGCTCGCCGGCACGGCGCGCTAATCGTCTGGGACCTCAGCCATGCGACCGGCGTTCTGAATCTCCGCTTGCGGGCAAACGGCGCACTGCTCGCGACGGGGTGCACGTACAAATATCTCAATGGTGGCCCCGGAGCGCCAGCCTTTGTACATGCCGCGAGCGAGATTGCCGGCAAGTTGTCTTCGCCCCTGCCTGGCTGGATGGGGCACGCGGCACCCTTTGCGTTCGAGGCGGGCTACACGCCTCGCGGCGGCGCAGCGCGGTTTGCGAGCGGCACGCCACCGATCCTGTCGCTGGCATCACTCGACGGGGCGCTGGATGTTGTGACCGGGCAAGCGCTGGCGGACCTTCAGGCAAAGGCGCAGGCACTCGGCGCAATCACGATCGCCCGCGCGAAGGCTATGGGAATTGCGCTTCTGTCTCCCGAGGATGATGCGCGGCGCGGCGGACATGTCAGCATACGGATTACGCAAGGGTATCCGGTCGTTCAGGCGCTGGCCGCCCGCGGTGTGCTCGCGGATTTCCGGGCACCGGATACGGTGCGCTTCGGGTTCTCGCCCCTTTTCCTGAAATTCGGTCAGGTCTGGGACGCGATGGAAATTCTTGCTGATATCCTTTCGACCCGAAGCTGGGATGCGCCCGAATTCCACATCCGCGCGAAGGTGACCTGATTATGCGGGAAGCTGATCAGTCCAGCGGGTGCCGAGCTTCGACCGAATGAGTGAGCGAACCTCCTCATAGCGCGCACCAAAATCCTCTGCCGCAAGGATGATATCACCGACGCCGCCGGACTGGTACTTGATCACACGGGTTGCAAGTGTGTTGATGTTGCGGAGCAACGGATTGTAGGCCGAGAAAATAGTGTCCGGATCCTTCAGTGAAAGGACGATCGTCAGCCCCGTTCGGGGGCCACCGATATTGGAGCTGCCGCTGGTGAGAAGCGCGGCCTCGGCGCCCTCGGAGATGTCGCTCCATCTGATGAGACCCGGCGACATATCGCCCGGCTCGTAGACGAAGCCTTCGTCCGTGGCGACGAAAATGGGCAATTTGCGAAAAGCTCGAAGCGTGAAAGCGATCAGCAGGAAATGTGCAACGATGTAGAAGAAAACTAGCGCCATCAAGGGCTCCAGTTCCCATCCGGCAGGATCCAGATCAGCGGTGCTTGGAACCAACACGATGGCATTGAGCCCCAGCGCAAATAACAGCGCCAGAAGCGGCAGGATGAAACGCGTTGCAAGTCGAGGCGAATATATCTCGATGAGCGGCTTTCCGACTTTCCGTTGTTGCCTTACGCGCGAGAACTCGATGAGAATGAACTGCCAGATGAGCGCGGCAAGGACGATAAAGAAGATGCCGAGGACAATGATCGCGAAGGGATCGATTGCACGATCTACCGAGCCCCAGACTGCCTCCGTCCAATACCGGTATCCGCCGAACACGTCCGCGAGGAATGCCAGAAGCATCACGGCTGCCATGGGATAGAAGACCCACTGCAACACAGCGAGAATCTTCAACTGTCGTTTGTTCACGCAGCAACCCCAAGGTTCTTAGAGTTATGATCTTACAATGATTTTTTATGTTGTCGATCATCGGGAGATCAGCCGGAGGTGTGAGGCTGGCGATGACCAAGTATTGTGATTGACCCGAATTATTACTGGCACTAATAGTGTCATTATAATTTTCAGGATCGACCGGGAGCCCTCAGCGTGCAGGTTTTACGAACCCCCGAGACGCAATTCGCCAATCTGTACGAATACGGATTTGCTCAGCACTATTCCGAAGTGCGCGCGGCCGATGGCACGGCGCTGCGGATGCATCATATCGATGAAGGCCCGAAGGATGGACCGATCCTGCTCTGTCTGCACGGCCAGCCTTCGTGGAGCTATCTCTACCGCCGCATGATCCCTCGCCTTACGGCGGCGGGCTTCCGCGTGGTTGCGCCGGACCTGATCGGTTTCGGGCGTTCCGACAAACCAGCGTCTACCGACGATTATACCTACGCCGGCCATGTCGACTGGCTGGGCCAGTGGCTGCACCAGCTCGATTTGAAACACCTCACCCTTGTCTGCCAGGACTGGGGCGGGCTGATAGGCCTGCGCGTGGCGGCGGAGCAGATTGAACGGTTTGACCGGCTCGTGATTGCCAATACTGGACTGCCGAGCACGGCAATGATTTCGGATGAAATGTCGGCTTTCCTCGGCCAGATGTACCCGGCTGTGCCGGTGCCGGATGCCGCGATGGTGCGTGAGCAGTTCCAGGCAGGCGGACCGGGCGCGTTCCTCTATTGGGTGAAATATGCTGCCGAGTGCCCGGACTTCTCAGTCCGCGATGTATTCGGCCTGCTGTCGGGTATCACCGACGAGAAGATCCTCAACGGCTACGTTGCTCCGTTCCCGGATGATACGTTCATTGCGGGCGCGCGGAAGTTTCCTTCGCTGGTGCCGCTGCTGCCTCAACACAAGGTCGACCGGCTCGCCAATGACGAGGCCTGGAAAGTGCTGGAGGCGTTCAAGGGGCGCGTGCTACTGTCTTTCAGCGATGGCGACCCCGTGACGAAAGGCGGCGACGCCATCTTCAAGTCGCGCCTGCCGGGCGCCGAAGCGGTGACCATTGCAGGCGGCGGGCATTTCCTTCAGGAAGATGCTTCAGAAGCGTTCTCAGACGCCATCATCGCCTTCATGCGGAAACCCTGAGGGGGAACGAATATGATCAAGCGTATACTGCTGATTTTGCTGGCAATAATTGTCGCGGGCGGCGCGCTCGCCTGGTTCAATCGCAAGGAGCTGATCCTGTGGATGGTGACGCGCGCGGACCGTCCGCCGATTGCGGAGAACCGTCCAGTACCGTGGCAGCAAGGCCCGGCGGAGGCTTCCGTGCCGCTGGAGGAGCGCCCACCGAATATTGTGTTTATCCTGCTCGATGATCTCGGCATAAACGACCTGACCGTGCTCGGCGACGGCATCATCCCAACACCAAACATTGACGCGCTCGCCGAGCGCGGCGCGATTTTCACCAACGCCTATTCCGGCACCGGCACCTGCGCACCCTCGCGCGCGATGCTGCTGACGGGGCGCTATCCAACGCGCACCGGTTTCGAGTTTACTCCCACTCCGAACAATATGGGCCGCATCGTGACGATGTTCGCCAATGACCGAAACAACGGCCTGCCGAAAACGGTGTATGACCGCGCCGCGGCAGAAAGCTCGCCGGACTTCCAGAGCCAGGGATTGCCGGCTGATGAAGTGACGATTGCAGAAATGCTGAAGACGCGCGGCTATCACACTGTGCATATCGGCAAATGGCACCTCGGCAATTCCGGTGAGTACCATCCGAACAATCAGGGTTTCGACGAAACGCTGCTGATGGAAGACTTGCTGCATCTGCCAGCGGATGATCCGAATGTTGTCAATGCGCGCGTTGATTTCGATCCGATCGACAAGTTCCTTTGGGCGCGCGGGGATTTTTCCACATCCTACAATGGCAGCGACCGTTTCCGGCCCGGCGGCTATCTTGCGGACTACTGGACCGACGAGTCGCTGAAGGTGATCGAGGCGAACCGCAATAATCCCTTCTTCCTCTACCTCGCGCACTGGGGCGTACACACGCCGCTGCAGGCGACGAAAGAAGACTTCGACGCCGTTGGCGAATTCGAGCCACACAGACTGCGCGTCTATGCCGCCATGATCCGCTCGCTGGACCGTAGCGTGGGCCGGATTGTCGAGAAACTGGAAGCGGAAGGCCTTGACGACAACACGATGATCATCCTGTCGAGCGACAATGGCGCGCCGGGATATGTTGGCTTGCCGGATCTGAATGCGCCCTATCGCGGATGGAAACTGACGCTGTTCGAAGGCGGAATCCGTGTGCCGATGTTTGTCAGCTGGCCGGGGAAAATTCCCGCAGGCACGCTGATCGATACGCCGGTCGCGCATATAGATGTGATGCCGACGATTGCGGCGGCGGCCGGCGCTTCGCTGCCGGCAGGCGTCGAGATCGACGGGCAGGACATGCTACCTGAAGCGATGGGCACGGGCTCCATCGTGCGCAAGGATGATGCGATCTTCTGGCAGAGCGGCGCGTATCATGTGGTGCGCGCGGGCGGCTGGAAGCTGCAGGTGGACGGAAACCAGGGCAAGACCTGGCTGTTCGACCTGATGGCGGACCCGACGGAGAAGACCAATCTCGCCGCGGCGGAGCCTGAAAAGGTTGCAGAGCTGCAGGCGCTGCTCGACCAGCATCATGCCGGCGCGCGCGCGCCGCTTTATCCGTCGACCACGCGCTCTCCGATTGCCCTCGACAAGACCGGTGAGGACAAGGCGTCGCCTGAAGATGAATATGTGATCTGGCCGAACTAGTCCGCAGGCGTAATGTCTCGCACGATGCGAAAGCCGATATGGCTGGAGGAGAAGTCAGATTCCTGCGGATGGCGGGCGGCTGGGCGGTAGCGGCGGCAGTAATTGTCCGCACACAGATAGGAGCCGCCCTTGATGGTCTGTGTGCCTTCGCCGAATGGCGTTTCGGTCCATTCCCAGACATTGCCGATCATGTCGTAAAGGCCGATGGCGCTGGGCGGGAAACAGCCTGCGGGTGCACGGCCGGCGAAGCCATCCGAAGCGGTGTCGCTGAGCGGGAAAAAGCCCTGCCAGGTGTTGGCGATCAGCGTGCCATCCGCGGTGAAGGCGCCGGAAACAGGAACTGCCGGATCGGCAAGGCCGAGGCTGGCGGCGTATTCCCACTCCACCTCATCCGGCAGGCGCCCGCCCGCCCATTCGGCATAGGCGCGCGCATCCGCGAGGGAAACGTGAACGACAGGGTGCAGCTCACGGCCTGCAATGTCCGACCCCGGACCTTCCGGCGCGCGCCAGCTGGCGCCGGAAACCAGGCTCCAGGTCTCGGCGGGGTTCGCGCGCTCGCCCGGCATCATAAAGACGGCTGAGCCGGCTCCGACACGGCCATCGATCACGCTCTGCTCGGCCTCGGTTACGAAGCCTGTCGCCTCAACGAAGCCGGCAAATTCGAGATTGGTCACTTCGTGATCGAGAATTTCGAAGGCGCTGACATGCAGCGTCATCTCCGGCGCCTCTTCCGGATAAAGTGCGCCCGCGCCCTTGACGAATTGGCCTTCCGGCACGCGCATGAAGTGGCCAAGCGTTTCAGCCGCAATCGCGCAACCTTCCGCAGGCGGATCATTTGCGGATGACTGTCCGCATCCGGCCAGCAGGATCGCTGACAGGGATGCCAAAACTAATCTCATGGCGCGATCAGGCGTTCCAGCATATGGCGCACGACAGCCGTTGCTTTGTCCACCGGCAGATCCAGGTCCTGCCGAAGGCGGCGCCATGTCTGGAAGCCCAGCGCCGTGTCTATGGCAGAGAAGCGGATGGGATCGTTGATGATCTCTTCCGGCAGGTGCACTTTCAGAAGCTCCTGCTCCATCGCGAGATTGCGGCGGTATTCCTCCATCAGGAACTTCGAGCCGAAGCGGCGGATATTGGCGGAGACACGCACCGGGAAGATGCGCTCGTAAATGTCGGCGCGGCGGCCACAGTGCTCGATCAGGCGCTCGCGCCAGTTTTCACTCTGGAACGGCGCCTGCACCAGCGGCATGATCTCGGAAGTGATCCGCTCAGCCATCTCGACATAGAGGCTGTCCATGTCCTCGAAATGGCGGAACACGGTGCGCAGGCCAACGCCGGCCCGGTCCGCCACCTTAGCGGCGCTGGGGCTGACATCACCCTCGCGGATCAGGTCAAACATGGCATCAATGATCTGCATGCGGCTGCGCTCGCTGCGCTGGCGGCGGCCATCGGATTCTTCCGGTTTGCCAGCGTTGCCATTGGCTTGCCCGGATTTCAGGTCGGTCATTCAGTAGGCCTTTATCGTGTTCACGGCCGTGCTTCCGGCAGGCAGCGACCAGATGATGCCATCCACCGCCACGTCCATCGGCCCGCCGAAATGCGCTTTCGCGTCCCGCATGAACAAGGCATTGAGCGCCCCCGAAGGCAAGGGCGGAATTGTGTGATAGTAAACGAGTTGACGCACACCCGCCGCCTCAGCTGCTTTTGCTGCATCTTCAGGAGTGGCGTGGTAGTCGAGGATATCGCCCAGAATTGTGGCCAGATCCGCCCTGCCCGCCTCGGCGGCTGCGTCACGCATGGCGATAACCATGTTTGCGTTGAGCGCCTCGTGGAAGAGGATGTCGACACCTTCGGAAACGGCGATCAGGTTTTCGGAGAAGACTGTGTCACCACTGAGGGAAACCGATCGATCCTTGTAATCAATGCGGTAGCCGAAGGCCGGCTCGACCGGGGCGTGATCGACCTTGTAGGCGGTCACCGTGACACCGCCCTGATTGTAGACGACAGCAGAGCCGCCGGGGCCAGCAGGCAGGCTGAGCGTGACGCCAGCGCCGCCATGGCCAGCGGGATTGGCGATGGCCGGGCCATGGTGGGCGGCGCGGTAGGTGCCATCGATGCGGTAGGCCGCCTGGAAGCCGCCGACGACTTCTTCCACGCCTGGCGGACCATAGACCGGCATGGGCACATCGCGCCCGCCATTCACCCAGGCCTGCATCAGCAACTCGCCGAGGCCGTCCATATGATCCGAGTGCAGATGAGTAAGGAACACAGCGTCGATCTTGCCGTTCGGATAGGCCATGCGCGTCAGGTTGCGAACGCCGCCGCTGCCGGCATCGAAGACGAGGTGCTGGTCGCCCGCAATGATCGCGAGGCAGGGACCGGCACGCATCGGATCCGGCAGCGGAGAGCCCGCACCGCAGACATAGACGTGGAGACCATCCGGCAGCCCGGATGCCGTGTCGCGCCCAATGGCCCGCTCGACAGCGCGCGTGAACGCGATCTCCGCGAGCGGCATGCGGAAGGCGTAGAGCCCGCCGGCCACCAGCGCGGCGAGGACGGCGAGGGTGATCAGACCGGTGCGGACGATGCCCATGATCAGGTCCCGGCCTTGAGCATCATTTCGAGGAAGGCGGATTGCATGCCGGTTTGCGGCAGCACCGTCTCAATATTGAGCTGTCCCTTGAGGCCGGCGGAGCGATGCACCGCGATCTCGCGCCACTCTTCCGAAAGCGACATGCGCACCATCGAGGCACGGTCCGGATACATCGCGATGGCAACCTCGTCCCACAATTCCTCGACCTGGCCGAGGGCGAGGAAGGTGACGTCGCCCGCGAAGACACCGCGCCCGCCGAACTTCGTCAGAAGGTCTGTCACGGCGCGGCCGTAAATCATGTAGGCTTCCCGACCTGAAAGATCGCACGCGCGCCCGTCCTCATACTCGGCCTTGTCCTTGAACTTCAGCAGGTTGACCATGAAAATGGGGCCATCCGGACCTTTTTCCAGCATCGCCTGAAGGCGCGAAGGATCGGTGGGGAAGATTTCGTTGACAACCTGCATGATTATTCCTCCGTGGCCGGATTAACCGGATATTCTCTTGAGTTCGTCCTCGATCAGCCAGAGGCGGTCCTGTCCCCAGGTGATCACATCGCCAACCCGGAAACTGGGCACACCCCAGACGCCGAGCTGCATCATTTCTGCGCGGTTTGCCTCGGCTTCAGCGCGCCAGCCGTCAGAGTCGAGATGCGGCCTGGCGGCGCTCCAGTCGAGTCCGGCCATCTCCACAATCTGGCGCATACCAGCATCGCTGCCTGCGTCCACGCCTTGAGACCAGACGGCGGCGAGGAAAGCGTGGCAGTATTCAAAGCCCCGGCCCTGCCCGCGTGCCCAGGGTAGCAGCGAATAGCCGCGCTCCACCGGGCGGCCGACCGGGTCTGCGATCTTGCCGAAAGGAATACCGAGACGCCGTGCCTCGCGGGCCGTGTCGAGCGTGATGTAGCGGCCCTTCATGCGCGGCACCGGCAGCCCGCGCATCACCATCGGTAACACGAAGCGCAGTTTCAGCTCGGCGCCGTAGGCATCGGCCAGCGCCTTGGCGCGCAAGGCGGATATGTATGTGTACGGACTGCGGAAGGAGAGATACCAGTGCAACTCTGCGCCCTTGGCATTCCCCGTTCCAGCAGGCGCCAGAGGCGGTGCGAAGATGGCGGCATCTGGCGCGCCCGGCTTGCGCGCGCCAAGTTCGGCGAGGCGGGTTTCGAGATAGTGCAGTCGGTCCACGCCCCAATACCATTCGCCGGCATAGTTCAGCGTGGCGCCGAGATAATGGCCAAGCTCCTCGCGCCGCGCGCTACCTTCGGAGAGGCGCGCGGAAACATCTGCTGCAGGCGCGCCTGAAAGAGTTCCGGACCAGAGCGCCACGCCGATGCCTGCGGCGTCCGTGAGGAAATTGCCCTTGTCGATGGCCGCAGCAAGGGCCGCATTCGCAGCGGCGATGGATTCAGCAGAGGGCTGTTTTCCCGGATCGCGGAAGGACAGACCGGCGCGCTTGGCAAGCCGATCTGCATCTTCTCGGGAATAGGTTTCAAGCCGCTCACGCTCTGGCGCGGCCCAGTCCGGCGGCGGGCCGGCGAGATGGATTTTGAGGTCGATGTCGTAGCGCGCGGCGAAGTCCGGCAGCACCTGCGCCATAAGGTGCGCATACGGATCACCGGCATCGTGGAAGTAGTCCGCCGTGTGGGCGGCGCCGGATGAAGCGCGCCTCTTTTCCTGCATGGTCCGGCTCCGGGTCAGTCGCTGCTCGCTGGTGAAAAAGGCGGCGAGGCGCGAGACAAGCGCAGTTTTCAGGGACATGCCCGCCTCCTCCCGAAGCTATGTTATGGCATTATAGGTGCCATAATAATACCGGGCGTTCAAGCCCCTTCCGCTCAGCCTCCGGCTTTGCGGCGTTTGCGGCTGCGCCACAACAGGAAGAGGCCGACGCTGACCACCACCGAAATCACGGCGCCGCCGATCATGTGCGGTAGGTACTGCGCCCGCTGGCGGGCCAGTGTGTGCCGGGTGACTTCGGCTATGGAATTGTATCCCTCCGGCACTTCCAGCACGCCGACGCGCTGACTGAAGGCAGCATACTCGGCGAGCAGGTCTTCGCGCACTTCAGGAAGCGAGGCCGAAAGGTCGTGCACTTCGCCGGGGTCCTGCGCGATGTTGTAGAGGCGCCATTGCGCGTCGCCGTGAGGTTTCTGGTTGCGGGTGAGCTTGTAGTCGCCCTTTACGACGGCAGCGTTGCCGGAAACTTCGATGACGATGGCTTCGTCCGCCGCGCGGACCGCATCAGCGGATCCATTGAGAAGCGGGAGCAGGCTGCGGCCCGTCATCGGCTTGGCGCCTTCAAATGTTTCCGCCGCGCCGGCCATGGCGAGCAGGGTCGGCGTGATGTCGGTGACGTGGATGCGCGCATCGAAACGAGCACCTTCCGGAACGCCTGCGCCAGAAACTATGAAGGGCACGCGGATGCCGCCCTCAGCGCCAAGGAACTTGAACATATCGAACGGCGAGGCCGCTGCCATCGCCCATTCCGGCCCGATGAAGCCCCAGCTGCCTTTCTCGCCCATGCCTTTCAGGTCGAGATGATAGCCGTTCATCTTCATCCAGAAGCCGAGGCGCGGGTCAGTGTCGCCGCGCGACGGTTCCGGCCCGTAGCACATTCGGAACTTGGGT
>DNFL01000186.1:0-2656 GCA_003486945.1 Hyphomonas sp.
CGCCGACCTGGGCCAGGGCGAGGAGCTGGAGCCCGCCCGCCAGAAGGCCGAGATGCTGGGCATCAAGCCCGAGAACATCCACATCGTCGACGTGCGCGAGGAGTTCGTGCGCGACTTCGTCTTCCCGATGTTCCGCGCCAATGCGGTCTATGAGGGGCTTTACCTTCTGGGCACCTCGATTGCCCGGCCGCTGATTGCCAAGCGCCAGATCGAGATTGCCGATATGGTCGGCGCCGACGCGGTTTGCCATGGCGCCACCGGCAAGGGGAATGACCAGGTGCGCTTCGAGCTCGGCTATTATGGCCTGAACCCTGACATCCGCGTGATTGCGCCCTGGCGGGACTGGGCGTTCAAGTCGCGCACGGACCTGCTGAAATTCGCCGAGGAACAAGGCATCGAGATCGCCAAGGACAAGCGCGGCGATGCGCCTTTCTCGGTCGATGCGAACCTTCTCCACTCCTCCTCCGAGGGCAAGGTTCTCGAAGACCCGTCTCAGCCGGCACCGGAATTCGTCCATATGCGGACGATTTCTCCGGAAGAGGCACCGGACCAGGCCGAAGTGATCACCATCGGGTTCGAGCGCGGCGATGCGGTCTCGATCAATGGCGAGGCGATGAGCCCGGCGACTTTGCTGACGGCGCTGAACGCCTACGGCAAGAAGCATGGCATCGGCCGGCTCGACCTGCTGGAGAACCGGTTCGTCGGCATGAAGTCGCGCGGCATTTACGAGACGCCGGGCGGCACGATTCTTCTCGTTGCGCACCGCGGCATCGAGCAGGCGACGCTGGACCGCGGCGCGGCGCACCTGAAGGATGAGCTGATGCCGCGCTATGCGGAGCTGATCTACAATGGTTTCTGGTGGAGCCCGGAGCGCGAGATGCTGCAGGCGGCCATCGACCACTCGCAGCGCTTCGTGACCGGCGAAGTGACGATCAAGCTCTACAAGGGCACGGCCTACCTGATCGGGCGTTCCTCTCCGTATAGTCTGTACTCGGAGAAAATCGTGACCTTCGAGGACGATCAGGGCGCCTATGACCAGAAAGACGCGCAGGGCTTCATCAAGCTGAACGCGCTGCGCCTGCGCTTGCTGGCCGCGCGGGACCGCAAATTCGGGAAGAACTGATGTTTAATCTGTCGCAGATCAGCTTGAGCGCTTGAGCCATCTTGCTGGTTCTGGCGACCGACACTCAGGCACCAGCCGATTGTGTTTCGGAAGCTGTTTCCACAAACGCCATTATCAACTGCATGCTCTGGACGCCGGAAGGCATACCTGTCTTAGAACTTTCCTTGGAGGGCCGTCTCACACTTGAGAGACCTGGAAGCCAGTCTGAAGGTGAAAACTGTTTGGTCGCGTTCAATTGCAGACGAACATCTCAGACTGGTTCAGCACAATGATGGCAGCTGCGCGTGCAGCATTTTTTCCGGACCCTCTTTCAGGGCGCCTCCCTCGCCTGCGAGAGGTGGAAACGCTATTTTTTTCTAGGTTTTACCGATTGCAACGTAGTCGTCTTGATCGCGGGGGCGACTTTCTTGCCGTAGCTGGGGGCGCCGGAGGCGGCGCCGGTGACGGTGCCGCGGGTGGTGCGTTCCGTGAGCGGAGGGATGGCCATGGCGGCGGGGTTGGGCGGATGTTCGTCGAAGAGGGAGGCGAGTTGCTCCGTCATCGCGCCGCCGAGCTGTTCCGCGTCGACGATAGTGACGGCGCGCTTATAATAGCGCGTGACATCATGGCCGATGCCGATGGCGATGAGTTCGACGGGTGAGCGGTTTTCGATCTCGTCTATCACCTGCCGGAGGTGGCGCTCGAGATAGTTGCCGATATTGACGTTGAGCGTAGAATCGTCAACCGGCGCGCCGTCTGAAATCACCATCAGGATCTTGCGCTGCTCGGGACGGGCCAGCATGCGGTCGTGCGCCCAGAGGAGGGCTTCGCCGTCGATGTTTTCCTTCAAGAGGCCTTCGCGCATCATCAAGCCGAGATTGCGGCGGGCGCGGCGCCAGGGGGCATCTGCGGACTTGTAGACGATGTGGCGGATATCGTTGAGGCGGCCCGGCGATTGCGGCTTGCCGGCCTTGACCCAGTCTTCGCGGGAAAGGCCGCCCTTCCAGGCCTTGGTGGTGAAGCCGAGGATTTCGGTTTTCACGGCGCAGCGTTCCAGCGTGCGGGCGAGAATATCCGCACACAGAGCCGCGACCATGATGGGGCGCCCGCGCATGGAACCGGAATTGTCGAGCAGCAGCGTGACGATTGTGTCGCGGAATTTCGTGTCGTCTTCCTGCTTGAAGGAGAGCGGCGCGGTGGGGTCTGTGATGACGCGGGTGAGGCGCGCGGTGTCGAGCACGCCTTCTTCGAGGTCGAAGCTCCAGGACCGGTTCTGCTGCGCCATCAGGCGGCGTTGCAGCCGGTTCGCGAGTTTGGTGACCGCGCCCTGCAGATGCGCCATCTGTTGATCCAGATAGGCGCGCAGGCGGGTCAGCTCGTCGGCATCGCACAACTCGGTCGCCAGAATGATCTCGTCATGCTTGTCGGTAAAGCGCACATAGTTGAAGTCGGGAACATCGGTCGGCAGGCGGTTGGGACGCACCGGCAGCATCCCCTCGTCGCCTTCGCCGCCCATTTCGGGTTCGCCGTCGGCTTCCATTTCCTGCGCGTCGG
>DNFL01000186.1:2737-3375 GCA_003486945.1 Hyphomonas sp.
GCTCTTCCGCGTCGCAGAGGTCCTGCGCGTTGGCGGTCTCGTCATGCGCGCGGGTGAAGATGTTGTAGACGAACCGGTCGCGGTCATCGCCTGGTTGGAAATTGGGGCGCAGGGGCTTGGAGCCGTCGTCTTCCTCGTCGGGCGTGTCGTCGGCTTCGAGGTCGGCGTCCTGATCGACGGAGACGTTGGCCTCCTCCCCTTCCAGGTCTTCGGCGTCGCTGGCATCGAGCTGTTCGGCGGAAGAGCCCATCTGCTCTTCGGTGGGGCCGTCTTCCTCGGCGGACTGGTTCTGGCTGTCATCCTGCTGGTCGGACTGTTCCTCGGACTCGGCTTCGGCCTCGTCGCCGGGCGTGTCGGAGGCCGTCAGATCACGGATGATCGAGCGGATGGTTTTGCCGAAGCGCTTCTGGTCGTGGAGCTGATCGATCAGCGTGTCGAGCGCGTCTGCGGCCTTGGCGGACACCTTTTCGCGCCAGACATCGGCGACGCGGGCGGCGCTTTCGGGCAGCGGGCGGCCGGTGAGCTTTTCGCGCAGCAGGAATTCGAGCGCGGGAGCGAGGACGGCTTCGGGATCTGATGAGCCGGCGCCAAAATTGGTGGAACGGCAGCGGAAATCGAGCGCGGCGTCGAGATTGCCG
>DNFL01000241.1:0-855 GCA_003486945.1 Hyphomonas sp.
GGACACAGCGGCGGGCCTGTTCCGGGATGCTGAGGGCAGCGCGCACGGTCCGTTCAATCTCCTGATCGATTGTATGGGCGTGCGCTCGCCGCTGGCATCGAAGCCATCGATGGAGCTGCCCTATGGTGCGCTTTGGGCAACTCTGCCCTGGCCGGAGGGCAGCGAGTTTGACGATGCCGCGCTGGAACAACGCTACGAAGCGGCTCGAAAGATGGCGGGCGTGATGCCGTCCGGCAGGGCCGCGCCCGGCGCGCCGGTGAGCCTCACCTATTTCTGGTCGATCCGCGGCGATGCGTATGAGGCGTTCTGCGCCGCCCCGCTCGCCGACTGGAAGCGGGAGGCGAGCGCGCTTTGGCCGGAAACGGCGATGCTGCTTGATCAGATCACGGAACATGACCAGCTGACCTTCGCGCGCTATCGCCACCGCACGCACTGGCCGGCCACCGAGGGCCGCCTCATCCGTCTTGGTGATAGTTGGCACGCAACCAGCCCGCAGCTCGGGCAGGGGGCGAACATGGCTCTGCTGGATGCTTTCGCGCTGGCGCGCGCGGTGGAGGCAGGCGGCGAGATTGCTGCGGCCTACAAGCGGATGCGCGCGCTGCATGTGCGCCTCTTTCAAGGCATGAGCCATATGTTCACGCCGGTCTACCAATCGGATTCGGCGGTTCTGCCCTGGCTCAGGGACTGGCTTGCCGCGCCGATCTCGAAGATCTGGCCTGCGCCGCGGCTGCTTGCTGCGCTGGTGAGCGGGGCGATTGGGGCGCCTTTGGCCAAGCTTGGGCTGAAGGCGGAACGGTAGGGCTACTTCTGGCACCCGCCGCAATAGAAGCTCGACCGGCCCGATTGCACGATGCG
>DNFL01000241.1:1087-2553 GCA_003486945.1 Hyphomonas sp.
CGACCGGCCCGATTGCACGATGCGTTTGACTATGCCGCCGCAGCGTTTGCAGGGCTGGCCTTCGCGGTCGTAGACGTCGAAGCGGTGCTGGAAGTAACCGAGTTCGCCTTCGGCATTTGCGAAGTCGGAAATTGACGAACCTCCTGCTTCAATCGCTTCGGCGATGACGGCGTTGATCGCCGGGGCGAGGCGGAGGGCGCGCTGGCCGGGGATGGTTTTCGACAGGCGCTTGGGTGAGATGCCGGCGCGGTAGAGCGCCTCGCAGACATAGATGTTGCCGAGGCCGGCGATGACTTTCTGGTCGAGCAGGGCGGCCTTGATCGGCGCGGCCTTGCCGGCCAGCGCGGCGGAGAGATAGTCGGCAGAGAAATGGTTCGACAGGGGCTCCGGTCCCATCTGCGTCAGCCGCGGATAGGCGCCGAATTCTGCCGCTGGCCAGAGCTCCATGAAGCCAAAGCGGCGGGGGTCATTGTAGGTGACCGTCTCTCCGCCTTCCATGTGGAAGACGACATGGTCATGGGCCTCGGCGGCGCCGGTCTCGTGGTGGAACTCGCCTTTGAGATGGCCGGAGATGGTAAACCGCCCGGTCATGCCGAGATGCATGATGAGGACTTCCCCGGTCGAGAGATGGGCCGCCAGGAATTTCGCCTGCCGGGCCAGCCGGTCGATCCGGGCGCCTTTCAGCCGGTCCGGAAAGCGCTCGGGCAGGGGAAAGCGCAGGTCCGCCCGGCGCTGCTCGACCCTCAGGATGCGCCGGCCCTCCATCACAGGGGCAAGTCCGCGGCGAACTGTCTCGACTTCGGGCAATTCAGGCATCTTTATCGCATATACGCTATGGCTGAGGCAGGTAAGATAGGCGCGCATGACAGGCACGGATAGCAACGAACGCATCGTCTCCTTCGGTTTCGAGGATGTGACGGAAAGCGAGAAGGTCGCCCGAGTGAAGGGCGTGTTCCGCTCTGTTGCCTCGCGCTATGACCTGATGAACGACCTGATGAGCGCGGGCGTTCACCGTTTGTGGAAGCATGATGCGATGAACAAGGTGAACCCCCAGCCGGGCGAGCGCCACCTGGATGTTGCGGGCGGCACTGGCGAACTGGCGCGGGCGTTTCTGACACTGGCGGATGCGGCCGGCAAACGCCGCGGCGATACGCGCTCGGCGACTGCGATTGTCTGCGACATCAACGATGCGATGCTGGAAGCGGGCAAGGCGCGCGCAGACAATGCGCAATGGGCGGGCCGCCTGAACTGGGTCTGCGCCGATGGCCAGAAACTGCCCTATCCAGACAAGAGCTTTGATGTCGTCACGGTTTCCTTCGGCATCCGCAACTTTGCAGACCGCGTGGCGGGCCTGCGCGAATTCCGCCGTGTACTGAAGACTGGCGGACGCCTCGCCGTGCTCGAATTCAGCCAGATGACGGTGAGGCGGACGCCTCGCCGTGCTCGAATTCAGCCAGATGACGGTG
>DNFL01000241.1:2784-2925 GCA_003486945.1 Hyphomonas sp.
CTCGAATTCAGCCAGATGACGGTGCCCGTGCTGCAGGAAGCCTATGACGCCTACAGTTTCGCCGTCATCCCGCGCCTCGGCGAGTTGATCGCTTCGGACCGCGAGAGCTATCAGTACCTCGTCGAATCGATCCGCAAGTTT
>DNFL01000094.1:0-146 GCA_003486945.1 Hyphomonas sp.
CACGTGGCGGCCTTTCTTGCCTTTGACGGGGGCGAGGTTTGCGAAGATCTTGCGGGGTCCGATCTGCGGGTCCGCGAGGGTGATCGAAATGTAATCGCGCCCTGAAGCCTTCGCTTTCCTGAGCCAGCCGCCGCCGATTTCGGTGG
>DNFL01000094.1:273-8684 GCA_003486945.1 Hyphomonas sp.
CGGGTTCCAGAGGATCACGTGGCGCCCTTTCTTGCCTTTGACCGGCGCGAGGTTCGCGAAGATCTTGCGGGGGCCGATCTGCGGGTCTGCCAGCGTGATCGAGAGGTATTCCCGGCCCGACGCTTTCGCCTTGCGCATCCAGCCGCCGCCGATTTCGGTGGAGGTCTCGCCGGCGAAGATGCGGTAGTCCGGCTGGCCGTCCCCGGATTTTTCCGCGTTCTTCTCGATGCGGATGGGGCTTGTGAGGTTCATCATTGCGAGGCTGCCTTCGAAGCCGGTCTTGGTTTCGGTGACATATCCGAGTGCGTTTGCCATGGGGGTCTCCTTTTCGTTTCCTTGGCTGTCTTCCGGGAACCCCTTGTTCCCGTCGACGCCGGACCGAAAGGACGGCCTGCGCCGGGCCTGAACCCGCAGGGGCGAAACGAAGTGCAGCACCGTCCCGGGCGGGAAATTTGTGTCGCGATGAATGCGCGTAGCGCAGAGGAAATTTCCTGCCCGGGACGGTTTCAGGCCCGGCGCAGGCCGTCCAGGTCCAACGGCAAGAGACGGAAACAAGGGGTCCGCGAGAGGCAGTTGCCCGGAACGAATGAGGCCCCGGCCAGCAGCGTATTCCGATGTCGCGAGAGAAACAGAGGCCGTTTCGAACGGCTCGGAGCTGGTCCTGAACCGCTCGCCCTTTGATCCGCAATCAGGGACCTTCGCGCTAGAAAAAGCCGCCCGGCGGCAAGCACCGGGCGGCTCCATGCTGCCTGAGAGGAGACGAAAAACTCAGGCGGCGTTGGCTTCAGAAGACGATGGTTCGGCGCCGGACTCCTGCTCGGTATCCGTCTCGAACAGTCCTGCAATCCGGTCCCACGCATCCGCAGGCGGCGAGGCTGCCCCCTCGACATAGCGGGTCGGTGGCACCTGCATCCAGCCGGGGCTCCAGCTGGTGCCTGCGCCGTCCTCGTCTGCGGCGAGCGCCGCTGTCAGCATGTCCTTCTGCGCCTTGCTGGTCAGGCTTTCGGCCTTGCGCGCTGCTTCCGGTGAGATGGCCGCTGCGATGAATGCGGTGATCACCCGCTTGTCGCGCAGGAGATCGAAGAACGCGTCATCCGGTTTCCAGAACTCTGCGGCGTCAGTGCTGCAGGCATGCAGCACGGCCTCGACAGCGGGCCCGCCGGACTCCAGCGTGTCGGCCATTGCAAGCGCCGTTACCTGCATCACTTCAGCGTCGGACATCGCAAGCAGCGCGGCGAAGGTTTCGCAGAGGTGATAGGCATCTCCGCTGCGTCGCGGAACGGGCGCGCCGAGCGCCTCGAACAGCGCCTCTGCGCTGTCCCGCGCTGCAGCCAGTTCAGCCGCAGCTGCTCCGGCCTCGACAGAGGCAAGCGTTTCCGCCTTCACCGCGCCCGGCATGTGCAGGCGCACGTTCCAGAGAGATGATCCGCATAGGGTGTGGGCCACCATCAGGCGCAGCGCGATGGCGGGGTTTCGGATCAGGCTCGTCTGTGCGGCGCCGTGCCGGTGCAGGCCGATATAGTCTGCCATCGGGCCGGACATTTCTGCACGCGCATCGGCGGCAAGCGCGGCTTCGCCTTCACTCTTCGTCGTCCTGGCCTTTCGGGCTTCGGCGGCTTTCAGCCAGCCTTCATGGAACGTCACCGTCCCGTCGTGGCGCTGTTCGACGATGACCTTGCCGCCCTGTTTCTTCGTCGTCTGGACGAAGTCCCAGCGCTGGAAGTAAGCGCCGCGTTCCAGCAGGATCACATCAGCCCAGCCGCGCTGACGGTAACCGTCGATGCGCTCGGCAATCACCGCGCTTTGCGCGTCCCAGAAGGCGGCGGCGTCCGCAAACACTGCCGCCTCGCCGAACAGGTCGGCAGTCACCGCGCCGGTGTAACCGGCAAGGTCGAACAGGGCCTTGTCGGTCGTGATCGCGGCGCCGCCGGTCACCCATGCGCGGCAAGACCGACCCATCGGGGCGCGCTCTGTCTCGCTGTTCCAGAGCTTCAGCCAGTCTGCCTGCCGGGCAGGTGTCGCAAGCGTCAGCGCCCGGATGGTTTCGCGGTCGATCTCCTCGTCGGCGTAGAGTTTCCGGATCGGGGCGCTGAGCGCAGCGAGGGCCAGCACCCGCCGGACGTTGAGCTCCGTCACGCCGAAGAAGCCAGCGATCTCCTCGACGCTCCGGCCTTCGTCATGGAGCTTCCGGAATGCCGTGTACTGTTCCATCTCGGTTGCAGGCAGGCGGGCGACATTCTCGATGATCGAGGCTTCGATGGCCGAGGCGGCGTCGCCCTCCGGCATGACCGCGCAGGGCACCAGCGGGTCGCTGCCGGTTTCCTTTGCAATCTCGAGCAGGGCAAAGAACCGGCGGCGTCCGGCGACGATGCCATAGGTCTCGCCTTCACGCCGGACGAGGAGCGTCTGGCGGACGCCCTTCTCCCGGATCGATGGCAGGATGTCGGAGACATCCGGCGCTTTGCGCCCGTGGCGCATGTTGAGTTTGGAAATGCCGAGCTGGCTCAGCGCGATATGGATCAGGTCAGGCTGTAACATGGAGTAACTCCTCAGAATGGAAACAGGTGTGGGGGCGCAAGGGCGAGGCGTCGGCTGCGCTGGCGCCGAGATCGAAGTCCCGGATGATCAGGTCCGGCCTTCGCCCGGCGACCCAGATTCCGGTGACAAAGCCCTGCTCGATGTCGAGTGTCAGAGAGGGACGCGGTCCGAGCAGCTGCTGAAAGATGTCCGCCATCATGCGCCCTCCATCGCCTGCGCCTGCGCGGCGAGCCGCACGAGCGTCTCGCGGGCCACAGCCATGCTCTCCGGCAGGAGTTCGTTCGCGACGTCCGTCAGGTAGCTGTTATCCGTACCGGGATAATTGGCCTCTATGCCAAACAAGGCTGCGCCGGTCCGCGCGAGGTCTACGCCCTCCAGCGAAACGCTGAGCACGATCCCGCAATAGAACCAGTCCCCTTTGCGCCAGCCGTCCATCACGGCTTCGGCCTTGGCTTGCGCCTCGGCGAAGCGCTGGCGGAAATTGTTCCCCGGCCCGATAAAGCCGGGGGCATCAATATAAAGCGAGGGCCAGAAACCGTCCTGGCGCTGATCGGGAGCGTCCGGACAATCGTCGGCAACGACCTGCGCCAGGACGGTGAAGGGCCCGGCCTCGCAGCTGATGACATCGCCCGGGCAGACGAACGGGCGGAAGCGTTCAGTGAACCTCATGCTTCGCCCTCCGCGAACAGGCCTGCAATGGCGATCCAGTGCGGGCCGTAGACGGCAGGCGCCCCGCATTCGTCGCATTCGTACGCCTGCGCGTCCGGCTCGCAGCAGTCCCGGGGCGCGCGGCAGGCGAGGCAGTAGCCTTCCGACCAATCGTCCGCCTGCTGCAGTTCTTCCACCGTGAAGCGGTGTTTGGTGGTTTCAGGAGTCATGGCGGCGCCCTCACCGCGACCAGAAGATGTGGACTTCGTCGAAGCCCGTCTGGAACACCATGATCTCGCCATTGATGGCCATGTCGCGGGCGAGCGCCTGCCAGTCGATATAGTAGCTGAGGCTCTCGGGGATGGCGGTGCCGAGTTCGGTGTGAAGCTCCTCGGCGAAGTCGGCGGCGCTGCGATATTCGCCCGCATAATCCTCGAACGCGGCGCGTGCCTGCTCAAGGTCATTGCCGTAGTGCCCATAGATGCGGGAGCCAAGTTCGCCATGCTCGCCGATGAATTCGGCAAGCTCGCACACAGTCTCGAACGAGGCGTATTCAGAGAGGTGCGCACCTTCGAAGCCTTCATAGTCATGGATCGCGTGCTCTTCCGCGTCCGGCTCCGGGCTCGCCGCCAGCAGGGCGCGGACCTGTGCCCGGATTTCGTCCGGCGTCGTGGCACCGATCCAGCGCCCGTGCAGGCAGCCATTATTGTAGGCAGCAAGGCACGCGACGTAGATGCGGGGCCGGTCCTGAAGTGCTGGCGCGCCAGCAGTTCCAAGGGGTGCAACGGTCATGGGTTGGTCAGTCATCTCTCATCTCCTTCAGCGCCGCGTGTCTTTCCCGGTCGGGTGGGCGGCGAGGAGGTGCGCCGCCAGGGCGCTGAAGGCGCGGCGCAACCGGGCCAAGTCCCAGACCTGTCAGCGCCTGCAGGCGCCGCGGGCCTGCCCGGTTGCGACGCGACTGCGCTCTGGCAGAAGCACCGTCCGCCCACCTGACTGGGAAGGATTATGGAGGCGGGAGGAGACGTGCCTGACCGTCGGCACCAGAGCCGGGTTGCGGGGACAACGAAAGGAGTGGCCTGAAACTTGCCTCAGCGTCCTGAAGACCAGAATGGAGCCTCGGCATGTGTTGCCCAGAAGCTGGATGCTACAGTCCCCGCATCAGAACGCTCAGCGCTGCAGAGTCGGCGCGCGTGCGCAGGATGCCGCCGAAAAACGATGACGTTGTGTTTGATCTTCCTTGCGTCTGTGAAGATTGCGGAGCCGCCTTCATCGAAGGGGGCGTCGAAGCGATGTTTCCGCTGGTTGTGAAACTCGGACGACTGAAGCCGACGGCGAGCATCATCCCTTTTGCAAGGACATCCTGATCCTTCATCGTCCCCCTGCCCGGGGGCAGCCAGAAGAATCGTGCCTGCCCTCCGGATGCAGCAGAGAAAATTTTGCGAGTGTCAGGAATCTGTTGGAAAGAAGACGGAGTCCAGATTCTCGTAACAGGCAATTCATCGCCGGAAGTGGACGGTCGGCGTGGCTCCTAACGAGCGGCCATCGCGCCCTTCAGGCTCAGGCTGTCTCCCCGGGTTGAGAGAAAAATGAGCGCCTCGGTTGCCCCGGAAACGAGCGCGCCTAACGAGCGAGCAAACAGTCCGTTGGGGTTGTGACGTGCCTCAGCGTGGGCGAGGTGAGCGTCCTCCTCCACGAGAATATCACGCACGATTTTAGAGAGGGGCGGGTCAGCTTCGTCGAGGAAAGCAATTTGTTCGACTAGGTGGCGATGCACGGTACGTTCGACTGCCGCCGTACAGACATAAATGCCCGTCCTGCCAAACACGGCAGTAAGTGCACCAAGGACCGCGCCTCCGAACGACCACACGAACATCATTCGGCAAGGCTTTGCGGCACGGGTCGGCATGGCGTCTCGAAACAGATTTCGATGCCGTTGTTCGTGAGCAAGCGTCTCTTCCAACCATGGCACAAGATCAGCTTGAGCCCGGCGGGCATTTGTAAAGAGCGCCGAGTAAATCGCTACGGCCCCATGCTCACCCGCATGGTTCACCCGTAGAATGCGACGAATTATGCGCGACTGCATCTACCTGAGATAACCATGACTTGCACCCAGTGGCGTGGCGCGAATTGTCGCTGGCGATCGTTTCCAACAGTACCCTCATTTGGCGAGTTGGCCCCGATCGAACGGATTGGCACCAGGCAGGGTCACCTCAGTCCAGTCATTCGGGGGCCTCACCGGAACCAGGCCGGAGTTCTTAAGCGATCAAGGACGCCCGCCATACGCAGCCGGCAGCCCCGAGCGCAACGGCGGGCGTCGTTGATCGCAGAATGCCTGACGCGCGGGTGGCTGGCACCGTTATGGGGATTTGAAGCGATCGCCTGCATTGCAGGTGGTCGCAGGTGGCCGTCCTGGGCGGTTCTGGCGCCGTTGGATGTCGCATGCACCGTGGACTTTGCCGGTGTTTGATGTGCCGCGTAGGCTGCATTTCTGGCAGCGGGTTTGATCAGGCCGCAAGCTCCCGACGTCGCCGATGGAGGCGAACGCACGGGGGGCGACAAGAGAGAGCGGAGCGGCCTTCATGAGCTGTCCATCCGTTCCTGTGGCCGTCGCTTGAGTTGCGCTGCCGGGGTCACCCGTTCGACCAGGATCATCCGTCCACCGCAGCACGCGCATGGCGCCGGCCCGGGGGCCGGAGCGGGCGTCGGTATCTCTGTGGACGGCGTGGGTTCGGGCACCGGCTCTGGCGGCGGGATGCGATCAGCGAGCAGGTCTCGCGCCTGCGCAATGGCGGCGCGGCGCTGGGTGTTGGCGAGAAGCCCGACATGCCGGATGCGGTGCAGGCCGTCGGGCAGAACGTGCTGCAGGAACCGCCGGGCAAACTCGCTGGCGGCGAGCGTCATGACCCCGTATCGGGTCTCGCCCTCCTTGCGATAGTCCTTGACCCGGAACGTCACGCGCTGGCCGTCATAGGCTGTGATCCGGCTGTTCGAGATGGCGATCCGGTGGGTATAGCGGGCGAGATATGAGAGGACCTGGTCTGGCCCGGCAAACGGGCGCTTGGCATAGACGACCCAGTCACGCCGGCGCTGGCTCTTCAGGAGGCGCGCGAACGCGGCGGGGTCTGCCAGAGGGACGAGATCGCCGTGGAAGCTGAGCTTGCCGGCGGCATGGAGGCCGGCGAGCCGCTCGCACATCAGCCTGCGGAACAAGCGTGAGAGCACCCTCACGGGCAGGAAGAAGCCGCGGCGACAATCGACCCAGCGCTGGCCATCCGGCGACAGGCCGCCGCCGGGCACGACGCCGTGGATGTGGGGATGATGGGTCATCGCCGAGCCCCAGGTATGCAGGACCAGCGTTGCGCCGAGCTTTGCGCCGAGATGCTTCGGGTCAGCGCCGATCGTCATCAGGGTCTCGGACACGGCCTTGAACAGGGCGTCATAGACAACACGCTTGTTCTGGAATGCGACGCGCGCCAGCGGCGCAGGCAGCGTGAACACGACATGGTAATAGGCGACGGGAAGAAGGTCCCGCCTGCGGGCCTCCAGCCACTCATATGAAGCCGCCGCCTGGCACCTCGGACAATGCCGGTTGCGGCAGGAGTTATACGCAACGTCCATAGTCCCGCAGTCCTCACAGCGGGAGACATGCCCGCCGAGTGCAGCGGTGCGGCATGACAGGATCGCGTTCACCGCCCTGTGCTGGTCGCGCGAGAGCCCATCGCGCAAGGCGGGGCCGAGGCCGCGGAGGATATCCGCAACCTCGATCGCTGGCCGGGTCATGTCCGGTCAGTCCGCCGGGTCGATGACCGGCAGGCTGTCGAACGGGCTCGCTGCGTCCTGCAACATCTTCGGCGAGACCCGCGTGTAGATGGAGGTGGTCTCGAGCTTGGCGTGGCCGAGCATGACCTGGATGACGCGGATATCGACGCCGGCTTCCAGAAGATGCGTGGCGAAGGAATGGCGCAGCGTGTGAAGGGTGATCTTATCCGGCCTGTCGATCCCGGCGGCCTCCACAGCAGAACTGAACTGGCGTGAGAGCTGGCGTGTGCTGATCGGGCACATCAAGCCCTTCCGGCTGGGAAACAGCCAGTACTGCGGCCGTGCGATCTGCCACCACTTGCGCAGGACCTCGAGCAACTGCGGCGACAGCTTGGCCTTGCGGTCCTTGTTGCCTTTGCCGTGTTCGATCCGGAGGGTCATCGACGCATTGTCGATATCCGAGACCTTGAGGTTGGCGGTCTCCGACGCCCGTAGTCCTGCGCCATAAGTGACGCTCAGCGCCGTCCTGTACTTGAGCCCCGGCGCTGCCGCGATGATCCGGGCAACCTCTTCAGGCGTCAGGACTGCGGGCAGCGACTTGGCCCGGGCCATCAACGGGACGCGTTCGACCTCCTCGCGGCGCCCCAGCGTCACGCGCAGGAAGAAACGCAGAGCTGTCGCCTGGCCGTTTATCGTCATGTAGGAAACGTCCGTTCCCTGAAGGTAGAGGAGATAGCTGCGAGCCAGCTCGCCGGTCAGGTCACCGGGCTTTATCCCGAGATGAGAGCAACATGCCCGAACGGTGCGAACATAGTGCCTCTGCGTGCCGGGACTGTGCCCGCGCAGGGTCATATCCTCGATCATGCGCTGGCGAAGCGGGTGGATGGGTTGGGTCTTCTCGATGTTGCTCATGGGAGCCTCCGGGTGGGCGCTCCCGGCCCACCCGGGCGCTGCCCGGAAACATCAGACGGTCATGTCGATCCCCAGCGCCGCAACGTTCAACTCGCGCGCGAGCGCGTTAGTGCGTTCGCCGATTGCAGACAGTGAGCCCAAGGTTCAGTGACAGAGTACTTACTCCAAAAGCACTTTAGAAATAGTCGAATACGCTTCCTCGGCAGCACATTCGATTTCGATCGCAGAAGCAATATCTTTATGATCGGCCATCATGAGACTTTTACTTAGCAGGCCAATTAGCTTCGCCTTACCAACTTCACAGTCTGCGACCACGAGGAAGCGCCACTGACCCTCTCGAGGTGCGCCGAACTCCGCTCCTTGCCAAGTAGCTTGCAGGGTTTCTTGATTACGGACCATGTAGTCCAGAATTTTCCCAACTTCGTCTGGGCCTAATACGTCGGCGTCCACCGAGACCAACAATGTGGTTTTCTTTTGGATTGCCTGTTCCGCCGAGACCACTTGGGTGCCGTCATGCTCGTTGCCGCACGCTGCCACAAACAAAGCTATTACAA
>DNFL01000381.1 GCA_003486945.1 Hyphomonas sp.
TGGCGCGCCTCCCAGCGCCTCGGCGAGGCGCGCCAGCTCGCCATGCACAGCCTGCGCGACGGCGATCGCGGATCCTCGGGCGCCGCCCCCTCCCTGAAAGACAAGGACGAGTAACCCCATGCGCTTCAGACGCCCCACCGCTCATTATGGCACGTCGCCCTACCCTGAGACGCCCTACCAGAAAGCCGGGCAGGTCTGGGATGAACGGATCGGCTCTGCCCGGGTGCAGGCGAAGAACTGGCGCCTGATGGCATTGGGGTGCCTCGCGCTCTCGTTCGCGACGTCCGGCGCGCTGATCTGGAGGAGCCTGCAGTCGACGGTGACGCCTTACATTGTCGAAGTTGACGAGACCGGCGCGGCAAAGGCGGTCGGTCCGGCCACCGAGCCCTACACGCCGTCCGACGCGCAGATCGCGCATCATCTGGCAGGGTTCATCTCGAACGTCCGCAGCGTCTCCACCGATCCGGTCGTCGTGCGTGAGAACTGGCTGCGCGCTTATGAGTTTGTGACGGCGCAGGCCGCGACCACCCTAAGCGCAGAGGCTGAAGCCAATGATCCGTTTGCCGATGTCGGCCGCCGCTCGCGCACGGTCGAAGTCGTCAGCGTCGTGCGGGTGTCGGACAAGTCCTTCCAGGCCCGCTGGATCGAGAAGACCTATGAACAGGGCGCGCTGCGCGAAGCCAAGCGGTTCACCGGCATGTTCAGCGTTGTCACGCAGCCCCCCCGCGACGCAGCGCGCCTGCGCACCAATCCCCTCGGCCTCTACATCGCTTCGCTCAGCTGGGCAGAAGACCTCGTCACAGGAGACAGAAAATGATCCGCAGCCTGTTCATCACCTCATCGCTGGCGACGCTTGCCGCCTGCACTACCCCGCCGGAACCGGAACCGACGTTCGACGACACCGCGTTCGTCGCGGCTGTCCCGCAGGCAGAACCCAAACCTGAGCGCGTTGAAATCGTAGAGACCGCCATCCCCCTGCCGCTACCCGGCCAGATGAAGCCGATCAACGAGAAAACCGCCAAGCCCGCCAAACCGCTCACACCGGACAAGGCAATAGAGGAAGGCCGCTCCGGCGCCCTGATCGAGCCTTCGCTCGACGGGTTTGTGAACGCCGTGCAGGTCTATCCTTATACGGAAGGTGCGCTCTACCGGCTCTATGCAAGCCCCGGCCAGGTCAGCGACATTGCGCTCCAGCCGGGTGAGAGCCTTGTCTCGGTCTCGGCGGGCGACACGGTGCGCTGGGTCGTCGGCGACACGGCCTCCGGATCAGGCGCAAGTGCCCGCGCCCATGTCCTCGTGAAGCCCGTCAATCCGGGCATCCGCACCAACCTGATGATCGCCACCGACCGGCGCACCTATCACCTGGAACTGGAATCCACCTCTGGCAGCTATATGGCTGCCCTCTCCTGGCGTTATCCGCAGGACGAGCTGGCGGGCATCGCCGCGCGCAACGCAGCGGCCAGAGAGGCGGACGCGACCTCTATCAATCAGGGCCTCAACCTTGATGCCCTGAACTTCGGCTACCGGATTTCTGGCGACAAGCCGGCCTGGACACCCGTGCGCGTTTTCGATGACGGGCGGCAGGTGTTCATCCAGATGCCGGCGGATACTCAGTCCTCGGACCTGCCGCCGCTGTTCGTGCTGGGCACCAGCGGCAAGGCCGAACTCGTCAACTACCGGGTCCGCGGCAGCTACTACATCGTCGATCGGTTGTTCGAAGCGGCAGAGCTCCGGCTTGGCACCAGCCCCCAAACCAAAGTGCGCATCACAAAGGGGGCGGCAAAACCAAAGTCCCGCCTGTTCGGGGGCTGAGGCGATGACCGAGCCCAAGACGTTCGAGGCGCATGCGAAAGCGCTGCAGATCCGGCAGAAGCCCCGCAGCGTCTCCCGGATCAATCGCAAGGTCCTGATTGCCGGCGCGGGTCTCGGTGCGATGGGCCTGTTTGCGGCGACCAGCATTGCGCTTGCCCCGCCGAAGCTGGGTGAGCCTGCCGGGGCAAAGGAACTCTACACGGAAGGCAGCACACGAAAGCCCATCGGACTGTCGGCGCTTCCCGGCAGCTATGACGCGCCGGATATCCCAAAGCTCGGCCCGCCAATGCCAGGCGACCTTGGTTCCACCATCCTTGAAGCCGAACGCAGCTACGGGATCGATGCGGAGTATCAGACAGACTTCGAAACCGACTTCCGCCCGAACCCCGTGTCCGAGGCCGAACGCGCCCGCCGCCTCAAGGAAGCCGCGCTCGCCGAAGAAGCCGCCCGCGCGCCGCTCTTTTTCCGGCTCGAAGACCGCGCGCCCATGCCAGTCAAAGCCTCATCGCCGGATGTGGCCGCCACCCTAACCTCAGAGCTGCTCGCGCTTACGCGGACACCGCAGACACAAATTACGGCCGGTCAGGGCACAGGCGACCTCAACCTGCAGGATCGCAAGTCAGCGTTCGCGGGCACGTCGCGCACTGACATCCGCAATCCGAACCGGATCGAAGACCCGGTCTCACCGTTCCAGCTGATGGCGGGCGCGATGATCCCGGCGAGCCTCATCACCGGTATCAATTCCGATCTTCCGGGTACGGTCATCGCGCAGGTGACGCAGAACGTATATGACACCGTGCGCGGCCAGCATCTCCTGATCCCACAGGGCAGCCGCCTGATCGGGCGCTACCAGTCGGAAGTCTCGTTCGGCCAGGACCGCGCCCTCGTTGTCTGGGACCGGGTCCTGATGCCCGATGGCAGCTCGATCACGATCTCCGAGCCGGGAGGCGACGCGTCCGGCTATGCGGGCCTCAAAGACCGGACCGATCATCACTGGGATAAGGTGTTCGCAGCCGCCGGCCTCGCGACCCTTCTCGGCATCGGCGTGGAACTCGGGCCCGGCGAGGATGGCGACATCGAGCGCGCGATCCGGCGCGGCACCACCGACACAATAAATGAAGCCGGCCAGCGGACAGTTGACCGCAGCCTTGGCGTCCAGCCCTCGATCACGGTGCGTCCCGGTTGGCCCGTGCGAGTGATCGTTACTCGCGACCTTGTCCTTCGCCCCTATGAGGAGCCGACCCGATGACCCTCCGTCTAGCCCCCATTCCCGACCGCACGCCCGCCAAGCTGACGCTCGCGCTCGATCCGGAAACCCATGCCGCGCTGACCGACTATGCGGCCGCCTACCATCAGGCCTATGGCCGCGAAGAACGCGCCGAGACGCTCGCCGCCGCGATGATTGAGAGTTTCCTGGCGTCTGACGCCGGATTCAAGCGGGCCCGCCGGGCCCTTCACACAGCTGCCAGCAAAGGAGACTGACCCATGGCGCAGATCGGCGCATTTACGATGAAGGACGGAACTTGGACCGGAACCATCCGCACAATGACCATCAATGTCAAAGCCCAGCTTGTTCCCAACAAGGAAAAAGCGAATGGCGCACCGGATTTCCGGCTGTATGCCGGCGGTGCAGAACTCGGCGCGGCCTGGCACCAGGAGTCAAAGGATGGCGAAACGCCGTTCCTTGCTGTCAAACTCGATGACCCGAGTTTTGCCCAGCCCATGCGCGCCGCCTTCTTCGAAAACACGAAGGAAGGCACCGGTGTCCTCGTCTGGAACCGCCCGAAAGCAAACTGACAACGCCGCCGAGACGTCGCCATGCGTATAGATCATTCGAGAGTCTACTCAGACGAAGACATCGAAAACGCCATGGCGACCGTCGCCAGAGTCATCGAACTCTATGGCGACGCCTACTGGCCCATCCTCGAACGCCTGGAACGCGAACTGACTGAGCGCCGCACCAAAGCCGCCCGCTTGAACTCTCATCTTCGCCGATTTCGAAGTCGCTCGAACCAAATAACGCCAACAAATGTCAGTGGCAAATCACTCACAGCGTTTGTCAAACAAATGTGACTTCGCACGTCCTCTTAGGCCACAAAACAGACATTCGGAAACAATCGTCTCAATGACCGGTTTTAGCCCAATCCTGCCGATCGGGAGCATCGCTGCGAAGTAAGGCCAAGCCACTGCGTCGGTTATTCCCTCCGCTGCGCGACAAACGTTATCACGAGTGCATCCCGAAAGCCGGGCCGGCGGGGATCCCTACGGCGGATCGGCGCAACGGCATGCGCCAGGCGGCGGTCATTGAGAAACACCATGTCCAGCTCGTCTGCAAGCAAAAGCACTTGTATCTCCTTGCCGGTCATGTCGGCCAAGCTTGTTGTCCCGCCTGACACATTGAAGCGCTTGATCAGTATGACACAAACCCAGTCTACGCCGTCGCGATGCACGCCTTCGGGTGTCGGAAACGCCTCCTCGTCAGCGTGATGCTCAATCCGAAATTGGTGTACCTCGATCCGGTGCACATTTTCCTGACCAAGTTCAAGCTCAGCTATAAGTCGCCCGCACGCGACAATTAGATCACGGAGAAGTATGCTTGCGCCGACGGTCACACCGATTGGCTCGAACCAGCGCTGCACGCCGCCATTCAGCGGGTTGTAGTCGCGGCTTTGGAAGTGAGGTTGATGTTCACACCGAAGCAGTACTCCCCGGCGCACTTGAAACACCGCGTGGCGACGCCGACGATAGCCGCCACCGTCTGCCATATAAGCGTCTGCTCCCAGATCGTTCCAGCTTTCCGCGAAGGCGTCCCAGCTTTCAATTGATTCACTTGTGAGCAGCGACTTCGTCGCTTCCCCGCTCACGAATGTGAAGCCAGAGCGCCGAACCTCATCCCTCATGCGATCGAGCAGCGCCGCGGGACTAGGCGCGGGCGCGCCGGTCATGAGCAACCTTCAGGCGTGCACACACTGCCAGGCTCACCGCTGGGTCGCGTGCTCCCGAGCGGGGGCTCGCCGATCAGTGTCGCGAGTTCTGCTCCGAGCTGCAGGTCGGGCAGGTGACCAAACGCATGTGTCCTCAGACGACCCTGGCGATCAATCAACAGCGTTGTTGGCGTGCCGCGCATTTCATAAGCACGCATGGTAAGCGGCGGTCCGCCCGAACCGTCAGGCTGGTCAACACCGACCGGAAAGCCGATGCGGTATTCATGCAGGAAAGCCTCCAGCGACACCGGCATCATCGCCGCGTGGTGCTCGAACACCGTGTGCAGACCAATCACGGCTAAATCGTCCGGAGAAAAGGCTGCGCGCGCCCGCTGAGCCTGCGGCAAACCCTGGCTCACACAGCCCGGACATAGCATCTGAAACGCAATCGCGAGGATAACCTTGCCTCTCAAGGCATCAACCGAGAGAGGCATGCGCGTGTTGAGCCATTGGGCGATCTTCCACTCAGGCGCAGCCTCCGGTTCGATCATCATGCGATCTCCGGATCGAGCCAGTATGCGTTGGCAGCAGCGATCGTGCTGAAATGCACTGCAACAATGTGGCTGATCTCGATCAGCAGCCCAGCATTGTGCTCGTAGTCGGATCGAAGGGATCCGCGAATGTCTGCATCTGGCTGGGTTGCCTGCACCGCCAGCCGGGCCAGCCGGATGGCGAGGTTGAAGCCTGACAGCGGATCGGGCGTGCGTAGTGAAAAGACCTCGCCCGTCATTGCACGCGGCCTGGCAGGCTAAGGTCGTCAGAGGCGATATCGAAAACATCGCGTACACAGAGCAAGGGCGCATGCACATTGGCATTGACCTGCAAGCCGGCAGTCACCGCATCAAACTGGACATCTTTCAGTTCGGTTGCATCGGCAAACGGCACCCGTACCGCAACCGCGGCTGCGTCCATCGACACCGGGATGTCGGGGCTGTCGATGAGGATCGGCAATCCGGGCCAGGTCGGTGGGACGCGTGGACTCTCCCCATCGGGGATGTCTTTGACTTTGAGCGCGCCTGGTCCGCAGGCATCACCCGGCGCCAGAACCACCCAGTGACTGTGCCAGTTATAGCCATCATCGTCTTTGCTGCCGCTTCCGTCTTCATCGTAGAGGGGCGTGTCGTCGAAGTCCGGATGGGCGGTGACAGCAAATGCGAGAATTCCCTGATCGGGCTCGAACCCGACTACGGATGAGTCCAAGGATGTCGGCCAGACGTATGAGAAGACCTCGGCAGAAGCAAGCGTTCCAAGCGCCGTCGGGCGCGTTTCGCCTGCTTTTCCCGACACATGCATGTGAAAGACGAGAGCATTCGAGTCCCGGGTGACCCGGGCATGTACGATATCGAGATCGGCCATCGTCGCATCGGCTTTGTCGTGTATCTCGCCCTCCTTGTTTTCATGAACATGGTGGCCGTGCCCGGCGACTGAACAAGCGGTACTCAAGCTGGTTAGCGTGCTCACAAGTATAAGCGATGACAAACGCATTTGATCTTTTCCCTGATGATTGTGTTTCGATTTAAAACTCAGAAGTCGCCTGCATTTGCGTAAGGCCGCGCCCAGAGGATGGCCTGCAGCCAGACGGACTTCGTCCAGGCCGCATGCATGGCGTCTACATCGTCTGCTGAGTTGCCAGACTTTGCGAGGAACGGCCTGACCGTGACTGAAATCGGGATAGCGAGCGCGAGCAGCTGACTCATGGGGATATGCGGCGCGGCGCTGACACCGTCTGTCTTGTTCTTGCCTATACGGTGATGACGCCTGCCGATTTCATCCTGCCAGGCGAGCCAGGCCGCGTCGTAGTCTGCTCGGCAGGTATCGAGGATCCACTGGCCGAAGCGTTTACGAACAGCATCCAGGTAAGGGCCGACCGGCTCGCCGGTTTCAGTGGAGAAGTAGCGCAGCAAATGGGGATTGCTGCCGACGAAGCCGTACCAGACATCAAGGATCGCCTCGACCTGCGGTGCCAGAACGTCATGGGCGCGTCGCAGGGCCGCGACATCGTCGGGCCCGAACAGCAGTGAGGCTTTTAGCTCCTCGAAGTCCTGAGGAGAGACAGGCGAAGGCGGCAGAGCCGGGTCGTTGAGGCGATAGCCGGGGATAGTTGTCATGCAGGTCTCCTTGCAGGAAAAGGAAAACTCGTTAGTATCGACTCAATACTAACAGGCTCAGATGGCGTCAATGAAAAAGAGCGACTCGCTACTAAATTCTTCCGGCGTGCGCGCAGCCCACCTGATTGAGCGGCTCGGGCGATTGCTGCGTGCTGGTGATCATGCGGCCGGGCTCAACCCCGCCCAGGCCGAAGCACTGCGCTACCTTGCGCGGGCGAACCGGTTTTCGCGCACACCGGCTGCACTTGCCGAATATCTCGGATCCACGCGTGGGACGGTTTCGCAGACCCTGCTTGCGCTTGAGGCGAAGGGAATGATTGACCGCAAGGCGAACGCGCGGGACGGTCGATCAATCATGCTGGAAGTCACCCCTTCAGGAATGGAGTTTCTCGGCGACGACCCTGTCCGGATGCTCGCACGGACAATTGAAGCCGGCTCCGCCGCGTCGCGTCTGGCGGATGACCTGGAGGCGGGATTGCGAACATTTTTAGCCGAGCGTGGCGGGAGGGCGTTCGGTGCCTGCCACACTTGCCGCCATTTTCGTCTGAATCAGAGGTCCGGCAATCATCCGCATCACTGTGCCTTGCTGGATGAACCCCTAAGCGATGCTGATAGGTCGATGATTTGCTTGGAACAGGCTGACGGTTAACGCCAGTCAGGCATCATACACAGGAGCAGCTTAGAACTGCCTGATCCATCATGGCCGCCTAGTTAAGCTCCAGCGACGATGTCGCCCTTCGGCGAAAGCACTAACGCGCTCGCGCGCGAGTTGAACGTTGCGGCGCTGGGGATGAACATGACCGTCTGATGTCTCCGGGCAGCGCCCGGATGGGCCGGGAGCGCCCACCCGGAGGCTCCTGCAATGGGCAACGACACTCAACCTATCCATCCTCTTCGCCAGCGCATGATCGAGGACATGACCCTGCGCGGTCACAGTCCCGGCACGCAGAGGCACTATATTCGCACCGTTCGGGCATGCTGCTCTCATCTCGGGATCAAGCCTGGTGACCTGACCGGCGAGCTGGCGCGCAGCTATCTCCTCTACCTTCAGGGAACGAACGTTTCCTATATGACCATAAACGGCCAGGCGACAGCTCTGCGCTTCTTCCTGCGCGTGACGCTGGGGCGGCGTGAGGACGTTGAACGTGTGCCGTTGATGGCGCGGGCCAAGTCGCTGCCCGCGGTCCTGACGCCTGAAGAGGTTGCCCGCATCATCGCAGCGGCGCCGGGGCTCAAGTACAAGACGGCGCTGAGCGTCACTTATGGCGCAGGACTGCGGGCGTCGGAGACCGCCAACCTCAAGGTCTCGGACATCGACAATGCGTCGATGACCCTCCGGATCGAGCACGGGAAGGGCAACAAGGACCGCAAGGCCAAGCTGTCGCCGCAGTTGCTCGAGACCTTGCGCAAGTGGTGGCAGGTCGCTCGGCCGCAGTACTGGCTGTTTCCCAGCCGGAAGGGCTTGATGTGCCCGATCAGTACACGCCAGCTCTCACGCCAGTTCAGCTCTGCTGTGGAGGCCGCCGGGATCGACAGGCCGGATAAGATCACCCTTCACACGCTGCGCCATTCGTTCGCCACGCACCTTCTCGAGGCAGGCGTCGATATCCGCGTTATCCAGGTCATGCTCGGCCATGCCAAGCTTGAGACCACGTCCATCTACACGCGGGTGTCGCCGAAGATGTTGCAGGACGCGGCAAGCCCGTTCGACAGCCTGCCGGTCATCGATCCGGCGGACTGACCGGGGATGCCCCGGCCAGCGATCGAGGTTGCGGATATCCTCCGCGGCCTCGGCCCCGCCTTGCGCGACGGGCTCTCGCGCGACCAGCACAGGGCGGTGAACGCGATCCTGTCATGCCGCACCGCTGCACTCGGCGGGCATGTCTCCCGCTGCGAGGACTGCGGGACCATGGACGTTGCCTATAACTCCTGCCGCAACCGGCATTGTCCGAGATGCCAGGCCGCCGCTTCATATGAGTGGCTGGAGGCGCGCAGGCGGGACCTGCTGCCCGTCGCCTATTACCATGTCGTGTTCACGCTGCCCGCACCGCTGGCGCGCGTCGCGTTCCAGAACAAGCGTATGGTCTACGACGCCCTGTTCAAGGCCGTGTCCGAGACCCTGATGACGATCGGCGCCGACCCGAAGCATCTCGGCGCAAAGCTCGGCGCGACCCTGGTCCTGCATACCTGGGGCTCAGCGATGACCCATCATCCCCACATCCACGGCGTCGTGCCCGGCGGCGGCCTCGCGCCAGACGGCAAGCGCTGGGTCGACTGTCGCCGCGGCTTCTTCCTGCCCGTGAGGGTGCTCTCACGCTTGTTCCGTAGACTGATGTGCGAGCGGCTTGCCAGCCTGCAGGCCGCCGGCAAGCTCGGCTTCCACGGCGATCTCTCCCCTCTGGCAGACCCGGAAGCGTTCGCGCGCCTCCTGAAGAGCCAGCGCCGGCGTGACTGGGTCGTCTATGCCAAGCGCCCGTTCGCCGGGCCTGACCAGGTCCTCGCATATCTCGCTCGCTATACCCACCGGATCGCGATCTCGAACAGCCGGATCACAGCCTATGACGGCCAGCGCGTGACGTTCCGGGTCAAGGACTACCGCAAGCAGGGCGAGACCAGATACGGGGTTATGACGCTCGCCGCCAGCGAGTTTGCCCGGCGGTTCCTGCAGCACGTTCTGCCCGACGGTCTCCACCGCATCCGGCATGTCGGGCTCCTCGCCAACACCCAGCGCCGCGCCGCCATTGCGCAGGCACGCAGCCTGCTCGCCGATCGCATCTCGCCGCCAGAACCGCCGCCCGAACCAACGCCGGCACAGGAGGTACCGGCCCCCGGGCCGGCGCCATGCCCGTGCTGTGGTGGACGGATGATCCTTGTCGAACGGGTGACCCCGGCAGCGCAACTCAGTCGACGGCCGCAAGCACGGATGGACAGCTCATGATCGTCGCTGCGATCGCTCTTGTCGCCGCCCGTGCGTTCGCTTCCATCAGCGACGTCGGGAGCTTGCGGCCTGATCGAACGCGCTGCCGGAAATGCAGCGTACTCGGCACATCAGAAACCGGCAAAGTCTACCGTGCATCCGACATCCGACCGCGCCAGAACCACCCAGGACGGCCACCTGCGCCCAACTGCAATGCAGGCGATCGCTTCAAATCCCCATAACGGTGCCAACCACCCGCGCGTCAGGCATTCTGCGATCAACGACGCCCGCCACCGGGCCCGGGGCTGCCGGCTGCATGGCGGGCGTCCTTGATCGCTTTAGATTTTCAACCTTTCGAGAACGGCTCTATCAATGACTGCTTCTGGGATTAAGCTGTCATCTGCAGGCAGTAAAAAAGCTAACTACCATATCTCGCCTCTCTTACCCACCGCCAAACACCCCAGCCTCAAACGGATGCGCGATCTTCAACAGCTCCGCCCGCCTGTATTCCAACGACCCACCCATCCCATATTCCGGCCGGTTGTTCTTATGCCCCATCAGCGCGCAGCGCAGACCGTAGTCGAGTCCGCCTTCGAGCATCCTGTCCTCGAACGAATGCCGGAAAGAATATATGACGTGGTCGGATGAAGGCAGGAGCTTTCGCTGCCGGAACGCCTTCATCAGATTGGCAGACACCAGGGTGCTGCGGTCGTAATAGTAGGGGAAACCCTCCGGGCAGGCGCGCATCGCGATTTCAGCGACGCCGACCAGCGGAATTTCACGCCGGGAATCGTCAGTCTTGAGCTCCCGGTTCTGCTCGGGCCGGATCGCGATGTGCGGAACCTTGGCATTCAGCCGGATGTCTTCCGGGCGCAGGTTCACAAGTTCGCTGAGGCGGGCGCCGGTTTCGATAAGGAGGTAAATGATGACGCGCAGCTCAAGCCGAAGACCATCAAATAAGCCTGGCACGAGGATCCGGCTTCTTACCCACTCATTGCTGAATGATGCGCGCTTCACCTCGGTCTTGCCGCTGAAGTAAAAGTCCCGGAACGGATCTTCCACATCGGCGGCGCCGATATGCTTGAAATAGCGCTCATAGAGCGAGCGGATGTTTCCGATATGCCGGTTGGCGGTGTTGGGCGCGACCGGCGCCGAGCCATCGGCCTGCGGCTGCATCTTCTCCATCCACCAGTCCCGGTATTCGAGGGCTTTCTCGCGCGTGATGTCGCTCAGCGGCAGGTCGCCCATCTGTTCGATGAAGTAGTTGATCGAGGTTCGTTTGGTCTTCTCCCAGGACCGGCGCTGGGCTTCGGACTTGTTGTATTGGTCATCGAAGGCGATGCGTTTGACGTAGAGCTCGAACGCCTCGGACACCGTAATGCTGGACGACGGATCAGGTGACCCGCCGAGGAGCGCCTCGGCGTCCGCGCGGCTCGGATCCCCGCCCTTGCCAGCCTGCGCCTCCAGCATCCGGATACGCTCCATCAGTTCAGCGATTGCCTGGCTCTCGGCGAGCGGCTCCGCCGGTTTGTAGGAAAACCCATACGCCATGGCGCGGGAGATGGCCGCCTTGTACCGGTGCTCGAGCGCCGCGCGAAGGGTCGGGCCACTGCCGCCGGGGCTTCCCGCCTCAACGGCAAGCGCCATCCAGTATTGGTCATCGGCTTCGGCGAGGTGGTCCCGGCGCAGGCGCGCGATTTCATGCGATCCGGTCTTCAGGGAGACCTTCACGAAGGCCCGGTCATCGAGCTGGGAAAACTGGTTCGGAACGCGCCGCTGATAGTACCAGCGGTTGCCGCGTTTGAGGAGAAATCGATCAGGATCGCGGGGCTCAGCCATAGCTCCGTGTATCCCATTTTGTATCCAGTTTGTATCCCAATTTTCGAAAATAGGACGAAGAGCGACCCTTGGTTCACTCTAAGTCTTTGATTTTATTGGAGATATTTTTTGACAAATGGCGCGAGTGACGGGGCTCGAACCCGCGACCTCCGGCGTGACAGGCCGGCACTCTAACCGACTGAGCTACACCCGCGCATTTCTGGCCGCCCCTTCGGGCGAAGCGCCTCTCTAATCGGGTGAACGGGCCGGGTCAAGCGGTCCTGCGGCACGCCTTGCAGTGCCCTCCGATCGGCCAGAATCCTGCCATTTGCCCTTCAGCTGCCATTCAAGCGACATAGTGTCTGTTCATCTGCTATCGACGCCCAAAGAGGGATTCGGAACATGAAGCGTATCGCCCTGATTGCTGGCGGAATTTTTGTAGTCCTGGTCGGCGCCGCGCTGACCGTGCCTTTCCTTGTCCCGAAGTCTGTTTACCGCGCCCAGATCGAGCGGGCCGCTGGCCAGGCCCTGCAGCGCAAGGTCACCCTCGACGGTGAGGTGAAACTCTCCCTGTTCCCCCGCATTGCGGCCAGCGTCGGCGGCATGAAAGTCGCCAACCCCGAAGGCTTTGACGGACCCTATATGATCGAAGCCGGCGAACTGCGCGGCGCGGTCAAATGGGCGCCCCTGCTGTTCGGTCAGCGCGTGGAAGTGCACGAACTCGCCTTCATTGACGCGGCCGTGTCGTTGCAGGTCAGGGAAGATGGCACCACCAACTGGGTTCTCGAAAAGGCCCCGCCCCGCGAAGGCGCGCCGGCAGCCGGCGGCGGTTTCAAC
>DNFL01000301.1 GCA_003486945.1 Hyphomonas sp.
GGTTGTCACCGGTCAGCATGACGAGGTGCAGCCCCAGCTCCCGCAACTTCGAGAGGGCCGCCGGTGTTGTCGCCTTCACCGGGTCTGCGATACCGAACAGCCCGGCGAGCTGACCATCTATGCTGACAAAGATCGCGGTTGCGCCCTCAGTACGGAGCGCGTTTGCCTCGGTTTGCAACGCCGACACATCGATTCCAATTTCTGCAAGGTACTTTTCCGCACCGAGAGCGACACGGTGGCCATCGACCTCCCCGAGCACCCCCTTACCGGTCGGAGAATCGAACGAGACTGGCTCGCTGAGTGCGAGACTGCGGTCATGGGCTGCCCTGACGATCGCATCGGCGAGGGGATGCTCACTGCGGTTCTCGAGGCTCGCTGCGAGACGGATGACTTCCGGCTCGTCAAACCCCTTGGCGGTGCGAACGGCGATCACCGCAGGCCGCCCCTCGGTGAGAGTCCCCGTCTTGTCGAGGACCAGAGTATCGACTTTCTCGAACCGTTCGAGCGCTTCTGCGTTCTTCATCAGCACACCGCTGCGCGCGCCAACACCGACGCCGGCCATGATGGACATGGGCGTTGCGAGCCCCAGGGCGCAGGGACAGGCGATGATCAGTACCGAGACGGCGGCGATCAGGCCATAAGTGAACGCAGGCGATGGTCCGAACATCCACCAGGCCACCAAAGCAACCAGCGCAATAGCGATCACCGCAGGCACGAACGAGCCGGAGACCTTGTCCGCCAGCCTCTGGATCGGCGCCCGCGAACGCTGCGCCTCGGCCACCATCTGGACAATTCGCGAAAGCATTGTCGCGGCGCCGACACGGCTGGCCTCGATGACCAGCGCGCCGGTCTGGTTCATGGTTCCGCCAATTACAGGCGCCCCCACCTCGCGTGTGACCGGCATCGATTCACCCGTCACCATGGACTCATCCAGGGTGGAGCGACCGTCTATCACGACCCCGTCCACCGGAACCTTTTCACCTGGCCGGACACGCAGACGGTCACCGGCGACAATGAGATCAAGGGTAACTTCCTCATCACCCTTCGGCGTAATCCGGCGCGCGGTTTTGGGTGCCAGATCAAGAAGCGCGCGGATGGCGCCACCCGTGCGCTCACGGGCTTGCAACTCGAGCACCTGACCGAGCAACACGAGCACTGTAATGACCGCAGCGGCTTCGAAATAGACCGGGACAAGCCCGTGCATGTCGCGAAAGGCCGAAGGAAAGAGCGATGGCGCAAACAGTGCAGTCACACTGTAGCTCCAGGCGACGCCGGTTCCGAGCGCAATCAACGTGAACATGTTCAGATTGCGCGATTTGAGGGACTGGTAGCCGCGTTCAAAGAAGGGTTTACCCGCCCAGATAACAACTGGCGTCGCCAGGATGAACTGCAACCATCCGTTCAACCCTGGGGGAACCACGCGGTCGATGCCGAGGAAGTGGCGCCCCATCTCGAGCACAAGTACAGGCAATACCAGCGCGGCGCCAATCCAGAAACGCTTCGACATATCCGCAAGTTCCGGATTGGGTCCAGCGCCCGCCGTCGGCATCATCGGCTCCAGCGCCATGCCGCAGATCGGGCAGGAGCCCGGCCCGTCCTGAATGATCTCGGGATGCATTGGGCAAGTCCATTTCGAACCAGTCGGCGCGCTCGTCGCATGACCTGCACTGTGCCCGGAAGGGCCATGCCCATGGTGGCAAGACCCGGCCGTCGTCTCGATTTGCAGGTATTTGTCCGGTTCAGCGTCAAATTTCGATTTGCAACCCGCGCTGCAGAAGAAAACGTCCCTACCCTGATGATGAGAGGAGTGCGCAGAATCGGGCGAAACGGTCATTCCGCATACCGGATCCTGCAAAGGAGCGACTGTGGACCCCTTCTCTACAACTGGCGACTTATGATTGGCGTGACAGGCGTGAGAATTACTCATCTGGGGCTCCATGGCGTTGGTTTTGCAGCTTGGAAGAAAGGGGTTGCCAAGTCGTACTGCCGTGTCATATATACCCCTATGGGGTATCTGTCGAGTACCCCCAAGGGGTATATGATGAATGAAGTCCGGAAAAAGTCGGTTACCGCGCTGAAGCGAATCGAGGGCCAGGTGCGAGGCGTTGCAAAGATGATCGAAGATGATCGCTACTGCATAGACATCGTGACCCAGATCACGGCTGTTCGTGCTGCGCTCAGCAAGGTCGAGACCGATCTGCTGCGCCAGCATATGGGTCACTGTGTCAGCACGGCAATGAAATCGCGTGATCCTGCCGAACAGGAGCGGGTGATCAACGAGTTGATGGCGGTTTTCCGGAAATGAGCCCGCTTGCAAGACATCTGTCCTTAATCTCGCTTCCAGCTCTTGCCCTCCTGGCGGGCTGTGTGACGGCGCCTGTCGGCCCGGCCAGCGAAGTGTCAGCGAGAGTTGCGGCCAGCATGGGCGCCGAGCCCGAATGGCTACGCAGCGACGCCGCAGTCGCTTCGGCTGACGAGCGCGTGAGCAGATTGCTCGATGAGCCGGTCACCCCGGAAACTGCCGTCCAGATTGCACTCGCCAACAACGCCCGCGTCCAGGCCGCCTATGAGGGCCTCGGGATCGCGAAGGCCGATTTTTCTGCCGCCCTGGTTCCGGCCAATCCTGTTGCCCGCATTTTCACGCTGTCTCCGGACGGTGG
>DNFL01000376.1 GCA_003486945.1 Hyphomonas sp.
CGGCGGGCTGGCCGGGCGCGCGGACGGAGACAGCTCCGTTCCGAGATCCATTGCCAGCACCGCACCGGGCGTTTCGCTGCGCACGGGTGGCGGTTCGGGCCGGTTGTTGATGGCTGTGACCGCGAGCACGACAGCCCCCGCAAAACAACCGAGACCGAGTGCACCGAGCGGTCCACCAAGATGCAGCGGCATGCGGGAGCCTGTCATGTCAGCGTCCTCCTCCGCCCGTTGGCTGGGCAGGAATGTTGGCAAGGTTGAGCAGCCCCGTGCCGCAGGGACGCGAACACATATCCGGACTTCCGGCCAGCGGTGTGGTGCCGGGATACTGGCTGCAAAGACCCGAGCACTGCATCGGCTGGCGCGGATCCAGCCCGCCCTGCAGCGTCGAGATCAACTGCTCGCGCGTTGCCGTGGGCGAGCGCGATTTCAGCAGCGCCAGCGCGGCGGAAACATGCGGCGCGGCCATGCTGGTGCCCTGCTCATAAGCATAGAAGCAGGTTTCGACGCCGAGACCGGTGACCGGATCGTAGCAGTTGGAGGCGGCCTTGGTGGAGAGCACGCCGTCCGGTTTGCCGTCGCCATTATCGTCCCGTGTCAGGTCGCCGCCCGGGGCGAGCAACATGACTTCCGGACCGAAATTCGAGTAGGGCGTGATCTGGCCTCGCGCATCTGAAGCGGCAACCGTCACGACATTGCGACAGCCGGCCGGCGCGTAGAGGCTGGTCGACATGCGGGCATTGCCTGCAGCCGAGACGACAATCACGCCGCGTTCGGTGACCGAATCGATCGCATCCTGCAGCGAAGCCGGGCAGGCGCCGAGCAGGCCGATCGACAGGTTGATGATGTCGGCCGGGTTCTCGTTCCAGAGCTCGGTATTGCCGGGACCTTCGGCCGGGATGAGACCTGCGGCCCAGCGGATGCCGTCATTGATGTCAGACAGGCGCCCGCCGCATTTGCCGAGGGCGCGGACCGGGACGATACGGACATTCCATGCGCCGCCTGCAACACCGGCGCCATTGTTGGTGGCCGCTGCACCGACCGTGCCGGCCACGTGTGTGCCGTGGAAACTGTCGGCAGCATAGGGCTTGGTCGGGTCGCACAGATCACCGGGATCGTTCGGATCGGCGTCGCGGCCATCACCGTCATTGCCCATGCGCGGATCGGAGACCATGTCATAGCCGGGCATGATGTTCGGCGAGCCGGCAATGTCCGGATGGCTCATCTGCAGGCCGGTATCGACAACCGCAACCACGACACTGCGCGAGCCGACAGTTGCCTGGCGCGACCAGAAGGATTCAAACCCGGCGCCGCCGGCAGAGCGGCCGTCTTCCGAACCGCGATCACGGAAATGCCATTGCAGCGCCCAGAGCGGATCGTCCGGAAGGAAACTGGCGGGGACGGTGGGCGTGGCGGAGTTTCCGGAACTGCCTGTGCTGCCGCCCGAGCCTGTCGAACCGGTTGACCCACTGGTGCCGGTTCCCGGTTGCGGCGGCTTTTCCTTCGGCCGGCGGACAAACTGGTTCTGGAAGATGAAATCGGGTTCGACATATTCGAACTGGCCGGACGCCCGCAGGTCGCGCACGACGCAGGCCGTGGCCAGCGCCAGATCGTTGCCGACCTGCTCAGGCTGGATGTTGTCTGGGCATTTGAACTCGTCCGCCCGCACGATGAAATCGGCGGGGCCGAGCCCTTTTCCCCGGAACTGGGTGGGGCTGGCGCCGTCTGCGCCGATCTGGATGACCATCTGACCCTGACGCGAGAGCGCCACTTCACCGCCGAAGCCGTAGCGTGTCATGGTCTGCGCCATCACTTCATTGGCATCGAGCTGGCGGCGGACTGTTGTTTCGCTGACTGATTCGCGGCGCGCCAGCTTGCGGACTTCGGTTTTCTGCTCGACCGGGAGCGTCTTGAACTCTTCCGGCGTCATCTGCTTGGCGCGGCGCTGCGCGTATGGTTCCTCGACGATGATTTTTTCAATCTCGCTGCCGGCCCGGGCGATTTCCTGCCGCGTGCGCGTGGCGGAGCGCGGATCGATCGTGATCTTCGGCAGCGCCTTTTCGACCTGCAGCGGGGCGCCATCCGGCACGGCCGGCTGCTCCTCGGGAGGAGGCGGAAGTGCCTCAAGTCCGCGCAGTGAGGCATCCGCCTCGACCGACTCGAAATATTCGAGTTCTTCGGCTGTCAGCTCCTCGGCCTCGAACATGACCGCTTCCGACACCGGAATGTCGCGCGGCTTGGCGATGATCGAGCCGATGGCGAACATCGGGCGCTCTTCATCGTCGATCACGAACTCTGCCATTACCGTGCCGGCAAGGGCCCGGTCTTCGACAGAGGCCGCATTGAGGTTGCGGGCGGAGGGGTCAACCACCGTTTCACCGCTGATCTGGCCTGCGGAGGCATCTGCAATATCCTTCGCCCGGTCGAGCCTCAGATCCACCTGATCGCAGGCCGCCAGCAGCGCCGCCGCTGCAATTCCACCCAGCAAAGGCCGCAGGACGGGCCGGTGCGCGAGACGTTTCAACATGTTGATGATCCCCATGCGATTGCCAATGAACGCCCCAGCCCCATAGGTTAACGCTGTGGTGAGATTATGACGAGGCCGCTGCCATGTCCAACCCCCTGAAGCGGCGATTTGTGGTGCTGACCGGCGCCGGCATGTCGGCGGGCGGCAATTTCCCGGTCCTGACGGAGGTTGCCGACAGCCGCAACCCGAGGTGCTGGCAATCCTGTCTGAAGGAAAGCGCGGCATGACACATCCTCTGACCCTCTGGTTCGATCCGCCGGTCGGGGAAATCGTGCTGGCACGGCCAGAACGGCGCAATGCGCTGAACGTCGAGATGTGGGAGGCCATTCCGGCATTGGTGGACGCCGCGAATTCGGATGCGCGGGTGAAGGTCATCCTGCTGCATGGCGGCGGAGGCGGCGTGTTCGCGGCGGGGGCGGATATTTCCGAATTCGGCGTTGTGTATGGCACGGAGGACGCCGCGCGGCGTTCCGGGCGGATCATTGCGGCCGCGCTGAATGCACTGGAAGAGAGCGCGAAGCCGGTGATTGCCGCCATCGAAGGCCCGTGTGTCGGCGGCGGCGTGAGCCTGGCGGCGGCATGCGACCTGCGCGTGGCGCATGCGGGCGCAACGTTTGGCGTGACGCCGGCGAAGCTCGGCCTTGTCTATCCGCCGGGCGATATGCGGCGCCTGCTGCAACTGATCGGACCGGGTGCATCGAAAGACCTCTTGCTGACCGGGCGACTGATTCCGGCGGCGGAAGCAAAAGCGATGGGGCTGGTTGATCGGCTCACGGACGAACCGGTGCTGGAGGCGGCGCGGGCGCTGGCGATGGAGATTGCCGGTGTATCGCAATGGTCGGCGCGGGCGATCAAGCAGATGATCCGCGGGTTGCAGACCGGATGGCGCGAAGACGGGCCAGAAGCCGAGGCGCTGTTCCTCGAAGGCTTTGCCAATCCGGATTTTTCGGAAGGCGTCAGCGCGTTTCTCGAGAAGCGCCGCGCGGACTGGAAAGTGAGCTGAGCATGGCTGCGCCGCCCCTGTCCGCTAAGTTTGCCGCGTTCCGCAAATCGCTGCCTGCGAAGCCGCGCATCTACATCAATGGCTGCGCCGGCGAGGCGGTGGGCCTTGCCGAAGCGATGGCGGACGCGCCGGAGCTGGCGGCGGGCGTGACATTCGTGGGCGCCTGGGTGCCGGGCATCAATCTCACGGACTGGGCAAGCCTGCACGCCGAGGCGCAGGCGGAGACCACCTTCCTGCCGCCAAGTTTGCGGCCGTCCTTCGAGGATGGGCGCACACGCATCCTGCCGATGGCGTACTCGGCAACCTGGGACTGGATCCGCACCACGCCGCTGGACGGCGCGGTGCTGATGGTTTCGCCGCCGGATAATGACGGCAATATCAGCCTCGGTATCAGCCCGGATTTCGGCCCAGCCATCCTTGCGCGGACGAACCTGCCGGTCCTCGGCATTCTCAACCCGCAGATGCCAGCCGTGCCGAACAGTGTGACCGTACACCAATCGCGCTTTGCCGCGCTGGTGGAGCATGAGCGGGCGCTGATCGAAGTGGCGCCGCAGCGGCTGGCGCCGGGCTTCCAGCGAATAGCGGCGCATGTTGCAGGGCTGGTTCCAGAGCGGGGCGTTCTGCAATTCGGCATCGGCAATGTGCAGCAAGCCGTGCTCGCCGCCGTTTCCGGCCTGCGGGGTGTTTCTATCCATTCGGGCATCGTGTCGGACCCAGTGGCCGATCTTCTGGATACGGACGATACGCTGAGAGTGGCGACCGGCGTGGCGGTCGGCACGAAACGGCTTTATGATCGGCTGGCGAAGGAAACGCGCGTGCGTTTCCTGCCGGTGTCCGAAACGCACTTCGTGCACAAGCTGGCGGCGATCTCGCGGTTCACGGCGATCAATTCCGTGATCGAAGTTGATCTTTTCGGGCAGGCGAACGCGGAGTTCATCGGCGGGCGGCAGGTGTCCGGCACCGGCGGGTTGACGGATTTCCTGCGCGGCGCGCGCGCCTCGGAAGGCGGGGTTGGCATCACCGCCCTGCTCTCCACCGCGCAAAGCGGCGCCGTCAGCCGCATCGTGCCCCGCCTGCCACAGGTCGCCACAAGCGTGACGCGGGCTGATATGGATTGGGTGGTGACGGAGCACGGCGCGGTGCGTCTGCACGGACTTGACCTTGATGGGCGCGCGAGCGCGCTGATTTCCATCGCTGATCCTACGCATCAGGCCGCTTTGGCAAACGCTTGGGACGAGATGCGGCGAGGGATGTGAAGCGCTAGAGATTCAGCTGCGTCTGCGTCGTCAGCGCGATCAGCTTGCCTTCTGCCGTTTCGATACGCGTTTGCCAGACCTGCAGGCGGCGGCCGATGCTGACGGGTTCGGCGGTGGCGGTGAGTACGGTGCCGATCGGTGCAGCGGCGATGAGGTTGGTCTTGCTCTCGGTCGTGGTTGTGCCTTTCGCGCCTTCCGGAAGGTTGAGGAACGCGGCAACCGCTCCGGCACAATCGGCGAGCGTCATCAGGAAACCGCCATGCGCGATGCCGCCCGCCGTGCAGCAATCCGGAGCGACCATGACTTCCGCACGCACGCGGTTCGGCGCGGCTTCCGTAAACTTCAATCCGGCCTTCACGGCGAAAGGCATGGAGGCGGCAAGCGCGTCGAGACGGGGATCGCTCATTTCTGCTCCGTCTCTTTAAGCATCGAGAGGTCATAGCCCTGCTCCCGAGCGGCGGCGTCCAGCACGGCACGCGTTTCAGGCGTGATTGTCGGCGTGCGGGAAAGATACCAGAGGAAGCGCCCCGATGGCTCACCCACGACAGCGTGCTGATAATCCGCATCCAGATAGATCACCCAGTAGTTCCCCCGCCCTGCCAGCAGCGGCACAGGCGAGAAGTTCACGAACAGGCGCGCGCCGTTCGAGCCGTCGATGACGCGGGCAATCGCCTCTGCGTCGCGCGGATTTCCATCCTTGGTGCCGAAGCGGCAGGTGTTGAGCACATTCACCCGGCCATCCTCACGCAGCGTGTACTCAGCCGTGGTGCCCTCGCAATTCTTCTGAAAACTCGTCGGATAGCGGGCGATCTCATACCAGAGGCCCATATACCGGCTGACATCAACAGATGGCACCGCCTGCAGGTCCTGCGCATCGGCGGCGCGTCCTGATGGCCCGGCGATACAGGCAGACAGAGAGAGCACAGACAGGGCAATCGTCAGAAGGCGGAGCATCACACAGGGTTCCGTTTGATCATCTGCTTGGCAATGATGATGCGTTGCAGTTCGTTGGTGCCCTCGCCGATGCAGAGCAGCGGCGCGTCGCGGTAGAGGCGCTCGAGTACCAGTTCGGTGGAATAGCCATAGCCACCATGGATACGCATCGCTTCGGTAGATACTTCCAGCGCGGTTTCCGAGGCAAACCATTTTGCCATGCCGGCTTCCATGTCGACCCGCTCACCGGAATCATAGGCGCGGGCAGCGTCTTCGACCAGCAGTTCGGCCGCGCGCGTCTTCGCGGCCATTTCGCCGAGCTTCAGCTGGATCGCCTGATGTTCGCAGATCGGCTTGCCCATGGTCTGGCGGATCTGGGAGTAGGACACGCTCTCACGTAGCGCCCGGCGCGCAATGCCGACGCCGCGCGCGGCGATGTTGATACGGCCGAGCTCCAACCCGCCGGTCGCCATGTAGAAACCCTCCCCTTCCTTGCCGCCGACAAGGCAGAGGTCTGCATCGCACTCATAATCCTCGAAGATGAACTCGCCGGAATCGATGCCCTTGTAACCGAGCTTGCCGAGCTTCCTGCCATTTCGGACACCCGGCAGCGGCGTGCGCGTTTCAGGATTGATCTTCGGCACGATCAGCATCGACATGCCCCGGTGGCGCGGCTGCGCATCGGGATCGGTCTTTACCAGCAGCGCGACGCAGTGGCCTTCGATGGCGTTCGAAATCCAGGTCTTTGTTCCGTTCACGACATATTTGTCGCCCTTGCGCTTTGCCACCGTGCGTATGCCCTGCAGGTCTGATCCGGCGTCCGGTTCGGTGAGGCCGAGGCCGCCGCGCATTTCGCCGCTGGCAAATTTCGGCAGCCAGTATTCCTTCTGCCGGTCGGTTCCGTATTTCTGCACGATGATCGCCATCATCATGTGCGTGTTGAAAATGCCAGTGAGGCTCATCCACTCTTCGGAGATCAGCGAGACGATGCGGGTATAGGTCGTTGCTGACAGGCCAAGGCCGCCATAGTCCGGGTGAACCAGCGCGCCGAACAGGCCGAGCTCCGTCATGTCGTCGACGAGATCAGCCGGCCATTCATTGTCATGCTCGAGCTTCAGCGCGACGGGCGCGACCTTCTTCTCCAGCCAGCGGCGGATGGTATCGAGGATCTGGCGCTCGTCAGCTTCGGAAAGGTGTGCGGTGTCGGCCATGGGAACTCCTGCCTTGTCCCTCTGCAATCGCGCATCGGCAGGTGGATGTCGAGGCGCCGCGCCGCGTCAACCCGGCCGGAAACGCGACAACAGGCGCTCCGCAGCGAGCACGACGGGGCGGTCAATCATCTTGCCCTTATAGAGGAAAGCGCCCGCACCGGCGGCTTTTGCTGCTTCGACAAGGGCGCGCGCCTCGGCAAGTTCCTCCAGAGAAGGCGTGAAGGCAGCGTTCACGACCGGAACCTGGTCCGGATGGATGCAGGCGCGGCCGGAAAACCCGAGCGCCTTTGCTTTGCGGGTTGTGGCGATGAGCGCGTCTGCGTCACCAGTGGCGAGGGCGGGCACGTCATAGGCGGGCACTCCGGCAGCGCCTGCAGCAGCCGCAATCAGCCCGCGTGCGGTCAGCAGCGCGTCCCAGTCATTGAGGTCGGCGCCCGTGGCAGCGGAATAATCGACCCCGCCGAAGAGCAGTCCGCCGTTCGCCTCGCCCGCAATGGCATGGACATTCGCCAGCGCGCGCCCGCTTTCGATGACGGCGATGAGGGTAACCTTGCGCCCGATGGCTTCGCGGACGATTTCGAGGTCAACCGGCGTTTCGACTTTCGGAACCACGAAGAAATCTGCGCGCTGCGATCCGGCCGAGCCCGCGATGGCGGCAATGTCGGTGCAGCCGGCGGCGGTGCGCGGCGAGTTGATGCGGATGCCGAGGCCTGCGCCGCGCCAGTTGCTCACCCAGGTAAGCGTTTCGCTGCGCGCGCGGGTCTTGTCTTCCGGAAGGACAGCGTCTTCCAGATCGATGATCACGCCGTCAGCGCCTGCGGCCACCGCCTTGCCGAACCGGTCGGCACGCGAACCGGGCACGAAGAGGAGAGAGCGGTATGCGGGCATGGACCTTCCGGTAGTGGAGCGGCCCTGCCCGGTCAATCCGGCACACAGGGAGAAGATTGGCACGCCCTGCAAATCACCTCAGGGAATACAGGAGGTTATGGGAGGCCCCGCGTGGACACGATCCGGTTTATCGGCAGGGACAAGACAGCGGCGCTCAGCCCGTCAGCACTTCGCGGCGCGGCGCTGTTGCAGCAGGATTTCCTGAACGCCGACCTGACCGGCATGGACCTTTCCGGCGCGACCTTCCGCGACTGCGAGTTGCGCGCCGCATTGCTCGATTGGGCAAACCTTGAAGGCGCACGGCTCGACTATGCGCGGCTCATGTCGGCGTCGTTCCGGCATGCGCACCTGCGCGGCGCCTCGCTGAAATATGCAAACCTCAAAGGCGCGGACCTTGCTTTTGCCTCGCTCATTAGTGCGGACATTACCGGCGCGTGCCTGCGCGGTGCGCGCCTCAGCGGAGTGAACCTTTCTGGCGCGACCTGTCTCTGGGGCGATACCGATGGCGCCACGTTAGAGGGCGCAGTTTATGACAGCGCGACCGTGCTGCCGCCGGGTCTGCGCCCGGAAGCGGAAGGTATGATCCGCCGCGCGCCGTGCGGCAGAGCTTGACTTAAAGCCGCCGCGTCCCCACCCCTTCCGCGCACATGACCACGCTCAAGGCCATTCTCGGCCCCACCAATACCGGCAAGACGCACTACGCCATCGAGCGCATGCTGGCGCATGGCACAGGCATGATCGGCCTGCCGCTGCGTCTGCTGGCGCGCGAAGTGTATGACCGGGTCGTCGCTGCCAAGGGCTATGCCGCCGCCGCGCTGCTGACGGGTGAGGAACGCATCGCGCCGCCGACCGCGCGCTATTTCGTCTGTACCGTGGAATCGATGCCGGTGGC
>DNFL01000375.1 GCA_003486945.1 Hyphomonas sp.
CGGATCGAGCAATTTGAGAAAGTCGTGGAAATTGTCCGTGGTCGTATTGTCGGAGCAGGGTGTGCCGATGACATAGAGCTGCTCGAGACCGTATTCTTCTTCCAGTGCGCGCAGGGCATAAACCTGGCACGGGATGCCAATCAGCGCGATCCGCTTGTATCCCCGCGCTGCAACCTCCTCCATTAATGCGATCAGCGGCGAATAGCCCATACGCATGCCCCGGCACCCGGCCATGTCCTCGGCGCGTGTAACGATTACGGGCTTCGGTTTCCAGCGGTCACCCGGGTCCGGCGCGACGGTGAGAACTGCCTCGACCTTACCGGACGCGAGAAGCCGCTCGCCGAGCGTTGTCGCAATGCCGGTCCACTGAGCGCCGTCCTTTGCCGGGGAAAGCCGTGCGCGCAGCATCCGGCGGAAGACGCCGAAATGTATTTCATCCGCTGTCTGATCATTCCGCGCCCGGCCGTGAAGCCGGAGTTCGTGGCGCGGATAGTCCGGCTGGATGAACTGGCAGGCGCGCCCGCAGGCCTTGGCGTCGGCCATCCGCGAGACGCCGCAATCGGTGCACAGGCCGCGGGGTTCAGGCTGGCGAAGGGCGGGCGTGTAGGGCGGCTGGGTCATCAGCGTGAAACTATAAGGCCCCGCTGCGCCAAGTCACGCCGCTTAGAAGGGCAGTTTGAAGCCCGGCATCAGGCCGCCGAAGCCGGCCGTGGCAGTGCGCATCGCGTCTTCCATCGCCTGGTCGAGCCGGCGTTTCGCGTCGGCATGGGCAGCCTTGATCAGGTCCTCGACGATTTCCGGATCATCGCCCATCAGGCTCTTGTCGATAGTGACGGAGACAAGCTCGCCCTTGCCCTTCAGCTTGACCCGCACGAGGCCAGCGCCGGCGACGCCGTCCGCTTCGGTGGCTTCGATCTTGGCCTGCACTTCGGCCATCTTTGCCTGCATGGCCTGGGCCTGCTGCATGATCTGGGCGAGGTCTTTCATCGTCGGTCTCCGTCAAGCCGGGCGGCGGGTCTTGAAGGGGATGACATTGCCCCCTTCGCCTTCGTTTTCAAGCGGCGGGGCTGCACTGTCCACATCCAGGATCACCGCGCCGGGAATGGCTTTCAGCGTGGCGGCCACGAGGGGATGTTTCGCCGCTTCGGCAATGCGCTCTGCCTTTTCGCGCTGTTCGCGCTCGCGGATCGATTCCGAATTGGTCTCGGTGTTCTCAACGGTCCAGTCGATACCGGTTTCGAAGTCGAGGAAGGTTTTCAGCCGTCCGGCCAGTCCAGTCGGGGCGCCGGGGGCGAGGGCGTAGGCGAGGAAGCCTTCGCGCACGGCGGCGGGACGGATATAGCGTTCGGTATCCACCTGCAAGGCCACTTCGCGCGCTTCGGTCAGCGCGTGGACGATATCGGCAAAGGTGCTCAGGCCGCCGGGCGGTTGCGGCGGCGTCTCAAGGGGCGACGCGTCCTTTCCCGGCGGACGCGACCCCTCCGCAATCATGCGGGCCGCTTCCTCCGGGGACGGAAGACCCGCAGCCGCCGCAAGGCGCAGGATGATCATGCTGAGCGCGGTTGCAGGATCGGGCGAAAGCTGCAGGTCGCCGTATCCGGAGAGCAGCATCTGCCAGTTGCGCGCGGCCTGCGCGGGCGTCAGGCGCTGGGCGAGGGCCTGCGTGCGCTGGCCCCATTCGGCAGGCCCGGCAGGCGCCCAGCCATCGCCGGTCGCCTGCGCCACCGAGACATCGGCGGCAATATCCATCAGGTCTTTCAGCAGCACGGCGGGGTCAGCGCCCGCCGCAATCTGTTCCTTCACTTCGGCGAGCGCCGCTTTGGCGTCTGCGGCAACAGCGCGCTCGAACACATCATAGAGGCGGGTGCGGTCGCCGAGGCCGAGCATGTCGCGCACGGCGCCGCCGGACACCTCGCCCTCCGTGGTCTGAACAATCGCCTGATCCAGCAGCGAGAGCGCGTCGCGCACCGAGCCTTCAGCCGCCCGCGCAATCAGGGCGAGGGCCTCTTCGGAAACCTCTGCCTTCTCCTGCGCGGCGACATTGCCGAGATGCTGTGCCAGCAATCCGGTATCCAGCCGCTTCAGGTCAAAGCGCTGGCAGCGGGAGAGGACGGTGACGGGAACCTTGCGGATCTCTGTTGTGGCGAAGATGAACTTGAGGTGCGGCGGCGGCTCTTCCAGCGTCTTCAAGAGCGCGTTGAAGCTCGCCGTCGACAGCATGTGCACTTCGTCGATGATGTAGACCTTGTAGCGCGCCGAAACTGGTCCGTACCGGGACGAATCGAGCAGGTCGCGCATTTCCGCGACGCCGGTGCGCGAGGCCGCGTCAAGCTCCAGCACGTCCGGATGGCGGCTCGCCATGATCGCATCGCAATGCTCGCCGGGCGGGTCAAGATGGATGGACGGCCCGGATTCGGACTTGCCCTTCTTGCCTTTGCCACTCGCCTTCGGCTCATAGTTCAGAGCGCGGGCGAGGAGGCGCGCGGTGGTCGTCTTGCCGACCCCCCGCACACCGGTCAGCATGAAGCCGTGCGCTATGCGGCCTGTCTCGAACGCGTTCGAAAGCGTGCGCACCATCGCTTCCTGGCCGATCAGGTCCTCGAACCGGCGCGGACGGTATTTGCGGGCGAGCACCTGATAGGCGCCGCCAGCCTCGTCTCCAAACAGGGAATCGTCACCGCTCATGATCGGGCCGGACCTTAGCGGGGGAAGGGCGGAGGGGCAAATGGGAGTTCATCTGGAACTGCCACCTCGGCACACGCCGCCCTGTGGACGGCCGGCCGGGTTGACAGGGGGGCGGACTTATTCCGCTGGCAGGCTCTCCGCCTTTTTCCGGCGGTCGTCGAAGCGGCTCCAGACGCCGTCATCGCCGTGCCAGTCACCCTTGGTGGCGCCTTTGGAATATTCCGTGGCGCGCTGCTCGAAGAAGTTGGCGTGCTCGACGCCGTTCAGGATTTCGGTCAGCCAGGGCAGCGGGTGTTTCGTGATGCCGAAGATTGGCTCCAGCTTAAGCTGGTTGAGGCGCCAGTCGGCGATGTAGCGGATGTATTGCTTAATATCGTCCGGCGTCATGCCTTCCACCGGTCCCATCTCGAAGGCGAGTTCGATGAACTTGTCCTCGAGGCTGACTACCGTGCGGCAGCATTCGCGGATACGCTCGCGCAGGGCATCGTTCATTACGCCGGTTTCGGCGCAGAAGGTGTGGAACAGTTTGATCATGCCTTCGCAGTGAAGGCTTTCGTCGCGGATCGACCAGGTGACGATCTGGCCCATGCCCTTCATCTTGTTGAAGCGCGGGAAGTTCATCAGCATGGCGAAGCTGGCGAACAGCTGCAGGCCTTCGGTGAACGCGCCGAACACGGCCATCGAAACGGCGATGTCCTCGTTCGTCTCGGTGCCGAACTGGCCGAGATAGTCGTGCTTGGCGGCCATCTCCTTGTATTCCATGAAGGCGGAGAATTCGCTGTCCGGCATGCCGATGGTTTCCAGCAGCAGAGCATAGGCCGCAATGTGGATCGTCTCCATGTTGGAGAAGGAAGACAGCATCATGGACACTTCCACCGGTTTAAACAGCGGCATGTAGTGTTCCATATAGTTGGCGCCGACTTCGACATCCGACTGGGTGAAGAAGCGGAAGATCTGAGTCAGCAGGTTGCGCTCGGCCTCGGTCAGCTTGACCGCCCAGTCCTTGCAATCCTCGCCGAGGGGCACTTCCTCCGGCATCCAGTGGACCTGCTGCTGCTTCTTCCAGAAGTCATAGGCCCACGGATAGCGGAACGGCTTGTAGGCAAGGCTCGGGGTGAGCAGGCCGGGCACGCTGGGATTTCCGTCAGCCATAGTGGGGGCTCCTTGAGGCAGGCATCTGATATGCGATCAAAACACCACATATTGTGCTTAAAATGTGTTAACGCCGCAAGATGTGCGGTTTGAATTGCACAAGATAGCACGCCCTGTGGAACCCGGTATCAGGCCTTTCCCGGACCCCGTGGCGCGCCGGCGGGTTTCAGGCCCAGACGGTGGAGTGCGGCCTGGCAAAGTTCGAGGTCAACCTGGGTCCACGCCAGGAACGCAACCCTCTCTATCCGCGTTTCCGGGGAGTGCAGCAGGAACTGGTTGGCCGCATGGATCAGGCCCTGCACCCGCTCATGCGGGCTCTCGCCCGGCGCGCGGCTGCCGAACAGGGGAATCAGCACGGATTTCAGTGCGGACTTCGAGCTCACCTTGGCGCCGAAGCGGGTGTTGTACTCGTCCACCGCCGCCAGCGCGTTGGTGACGCATTTGCGGTAAGCGCCGATCAGCTGGTAGCCGCGCCCCGGTTCGCCCTGATGGGCAGCGACATGCACCAGCAGTTTCACCTTGTTGGCCTTGGCAAGCGCGCCGGCTCTTGTCACCATCGTTGTGCCGGGCTCGATTCCGGTGCGGTGATGGGTGCCGACCTTGGAGCGCAACAGGCGCGTGATTGCATCATCGCGCACGAAACCATGCCGGTCGCGGCGCGAGCCGAGATAGCGGATCGTGGCGGAGACGGAAGAATCGTGCAGCCGCGCGAGTTCCATCCGCGTGTTTTCCGGGTTCACCCAGACATCGATATCGTCAATGTCGGCAATGTCGCCGGTAACAATCTCGATCTGGCGCGCGGCTTTCGGGCCGGTGATGCCAGCGAGGCCGATCTTGTAGATATGGTAGCGCCGCTCGGGCAGGGGCCGGTCCGGCAGGCGGATCGAGATGCCGGGGATCAGCGAGTGCACGATCGAATCGGTCGCCCGGTTGTCGAGGCTGTTCTTGATATGCGTACGCAGCAGGGCGCGGCAGTCGGCAATGATCTGCGCGCGGCCGGGTGAGCCTTCCGGCGGCAGTTCATAGTCGAGCGCGCGCACGCCGGTGATATTGTATTCCTCGCCCGAGCCCTGATGGCACATCACCACCGTGCCGGCACGGCGCGCGGCCTGGCGGATGCCGAGCTCGAAGAAGATGTCCGGCGAGCCGAGCGTGATGTCGGCAATCACTACATCGGCATCGATGATGTTTTCCACCATCTCGCGGTGGATGAGTCCGGAGCGGCTGACCCGGTCGGATCGGATACAGTCAAGGTCGAGGTCTTCGGCTACGGGCTGGATCAGTTCGTGGAACACCGCATCGAAATCGATCTGCGGGCCGTCGCCCTCATTCGGTGTCGCGTATGGCAGAATGACGAAGCATCGCCGCCCTGTCTGACGTGCTTCAAACTCTGCGGGTTTCTCCGCAACCTGTGTCTTGCCCTCGAACGCCATGCTCACTGCCCCGTCGCCTCTTTTGCTGGCGCGCCCATCCACACCACCAGCCCGCCCTGACGAAACTATGGCGCATTTATGCTGGCAAGCCGGGGCGCAGGCGCTTTCTCGCGCGGGGAGCGCGTCTTCGGGCTAGTGCCCTGAATCCTGTAGGGAATGTTGCAGATTATAAATGCGTAAGGTTGGGCGTATTGGGAAGCGATGACCAATCCGAAATCACTTCCACCTCAAAGCTCATCCTTGCGAAGTCGAAGGAGAGCGGGCTCACCAACGCTGCGGCCCACGGCCATTCTTCGACGCCGCACAGGATGAGCTTTGAGGTTCCGCAAGGGCTACTCCCCCACGCGCCGCGCCGGCACCGGCAGCGTGCAGATGTCCAGCACCCTGGGCGGCGTGGAAACAAAGGCCTCGATCGCGGAATAGTCGCGCTTGCTCTCCTTCAGCGCGGCCCATTCGGCGGAGTCTGTATTCATCACTTCAAACACCGGGCGCTCGTCCTCCGGCACATCTGCGGCAATCTTTGCCGAGGTGATGAGGTTCGCGTCGAGCTTGCTGCGGCGCCATTGGGAAAGCTGGTAGGCCAGCTCGGGGTCATCGCCAT
>DNFL01000372.1 GCA_003486945.1 Hyphomonas sp.
GGCCCCCGCAGCTTTCCCGGCAACCACCGAAGTGACCGGCCCGGCCTCTAGCGCATCAATCGCCGCCAGCGCCCGGTCCAGCGCCCGGTCGCTCATTTCGGCGCCCGCCCCGGTTTCCATCAGGCTGGCCGCAACCATCTCGCTCTCGGCCAGCGCCGCGCCGACATCCGCCCGCAGCGCGCCCTGCGTCTCCACCAGCAGCGCATAGGCCGGGTCGAGGCTGCCCGCGGCGTAGGCAGCGTAGAGATCAGTTTCGGAGGGGAGTGCAGCAGTCGTCATGGCAGGGTCTAGGTCAATTCCGGGTCTTTGGCGAAACATTGTCCGGTTGGGGTGAAGGTCAAGGAAACGGCGCTGAAAATTTCTGCAAGGCGCCTTCAGATTTGCGGCTCGATATCCCCCTTCAGGCGCTGGAAAGCGAGGCGGATGCGGGATTTCACGGTCCCGAGCGGCAGGTTGAAGGCTTCGGCGATCTCGGAATGGGACAGGCCGTCATAAAACGCCGCCTGCACGAGGACGAGTTGCTCGCGCGGCAATTCCTGCAGCCGCTCGCGCACGATTCCCTCCATCTGCCCCCGCGAAACAGCCTCATCCGGCGCCTCGACCCCTGCCGGGCTCAGCTGCGGGTCATCCGTCATCAGCTCCGGCCGGCGCTGGCGGCGCTGCAGGTCGATCCGCCGGTTTCGGGCAATCCGGAACAGCCAGGTCGAGACAGAAGCCTGCCGGCGATCATACATCCCTGCTTTCTGCCAGGCCGTCACCATCACCTCCTGCACCAGCTCTTCAGCCTCGGCATCGGCGGCGCCGAGGCGCAGCATGTAGCTTTTCAGGCGCGGCGCATAGAACTCGAAAAGTTCGGCAAAAGCCGGCTTCGAACGGCGCTCGGCCACCGCCTCCATGAGGTCGGCAAACCGCTCCCGTTGGGCCGGGTCGAGGGCACGAACGGATTTGTCAGACACGCGCCGCGTCACTCCCGTAATACGGCTGCGAACCTCGCCGCTGTCGCGCGCCAATGCAACCATGAGCCGGAATATCTCCTGCATTTTGCGATAGCTGTTGCCGGTTGTCGCCTCGGCCCTGTATTCCTTCTAGGGTCAAAGTCGCAGCGACCCTGAGGATCTAGTCTTGAGCATGCCACCCGTCACCCTCCGCCGCGTTTCCCTTCTCGCAATTGTGATCGCCCCCCTGTTTCTGGCCCTGCCCGCGCAGGCCGAGCGCACAGCCGTTGGCCGTTTCAAGGACTGGGTTGTCTTCACCGACACCGTCGGCGGCCAGGACCTCTGCTACGCTGCCACCGAAGCCACCTCGAAAGCGCCCTCCAGCGCAAACCATGGCTCTGTCTGGTACTATGTCACTACTTGGAAATCCGGCGCCGCAACCGGCCAGCCGAGCGTGCGCGTCGGCTATAACTTCCGCGAAGGTTCCAGCCCGAAAACCAAGGTTGGCCGCTCCAGCTGGACCATGTTCACGTCCGGAGGCGAAGCTTTCGCCAATGACAGCGACGACAAGGCCATTGTCGAAGCCCTGCGCAAGGGCGCCAATCTCAGCTTCGAGGGCACCTCTGCGCGCGGCACGAAGGTGAGCTACAAATTCTCGCTGAGCGGATCTGCCGCTGCCATCGACAAGTCGGTCGAGGCCTGCCGCTAGGCTTTTCCGGCCGGCAGCACGAACTGATTCGGAAACTTTCCTTCGGCCTCGCGGTAGCTCTCCAGCACCTTCGCCATGTCCGCGGCCATGTCGCCGGTCAGCGGCATCGGCCCGTCGAGGCGCACAATATGCGTCTTGTAGTCGAGCACCGACATGATCAGCGGCACACCTGCTGACCGGGCAATATGGTAGAAGCCCGTCTTCCAATCCGGATTGGCCTTGCGCGTGCCCTCAGGCGCCACCGCCAGATGCATCACTGGACGCTCCGCAAACGCCATCCGCATCTGTTCGACAACATCATGCGAGCTTGACCGCTCTACCGGTACGCATCCCGAGCGGCGCACCAGCCAGCCCATCGGCCCTTTCACCAGCGCTGCTTTGCCCATCCAGCTCAGCTTCACGCGGTACCAGCCCGCCACCGCCAGCATCGTCAGCCCGTCCCAGTTGGACGTGTGCGGCGCCGCGACGATCACCGATTTCGGAACGTCCGGCCAATCCGTGCCGATATGCCAGCCGGTCGCCTTCAGATACAGCCACGAGACCCCGCGCACGATTTCCGACCCGACGCCGCGATAAGGCGAACTCTTGCCGAACGGGCCGGCGCGCGGTGGCATCTGGGGATCGCTGGGCGTCATCGCGCCACGATCAGGTATTTGCGAAGCGTTTCCACCTACTCCTGCGCGAATTGCACGATAAATCGCGCCGAAGCCCCAACGGAAACGGGCGGCAACCTTGCGGCTACCCCCCGTCCGATGGTCCCTGCCCTTGCGGGCAAAGGTGTTACTGCGAGATCGGCGTCAGGATGATCTCGACCCGGCGGTTCTGCACACGGCCGGCTTCGGTCGAGTTGTCCGCCACAGGATAGTCGATACCCATGCCGATGGCCGACATGCGGACCGACTGCACACCCTGGTTTGCGAGATAGCTGCGAACGGCGTCCGCACGCTGCTGCGACAGGCGCTGGTTGAAGTCACGTGCGCCTTCAGAGCTCGCATGGCCGCGGATGTCCACAGCCGTCGACGGATACTCGATCAGCGTCGACGCAACGCTGTTGAGGGCCTGATAGAAAGCCGGCTGGATGGTTGCACTCGACTGGGCGAACGTGATGCCCGACGGCATGGTCAGCGCGAGCTGGTCGCCCTGGCGTTCGACTTCGATGCCCGTACCGGCAGTCTGCTGACGCAGTTTTTCTTCCTGCTTGTCCATGTAGACGCCGACCGAAGCGCCGGCGATGGCGCCGACAGCGGCGCCGATGGCGGCGTTGCGCTTGTCATCGCCGCCGGCCATCATGCCTGCGCCAGCGCCAATG
>DNFL01000238.1 GCA_003486945.1 Hyphomonas sp.
TTGTCAACGGGCAGTTGGGGCGTGCCAATCCGGCGACGGTTGCGCGGGTGCAGGCGCTCATCGAAGCTTATGACTATCGTCCGGACAAGATCGCACGGGCTTTGCGCCATGGGCGCAGCCGGGTCATCGCGATGCTGGCGCCCAACCTCGACAACCCGGCGATGGGGGCCATCGCGACCTCGACCGAAGCCGCGCTTCGTGCGGCGGGCTATGTCATGATCCTCTGCGATACCCATGACGAACCCGCGCTTCAGGACGAATATCTCGAAGCCATGCGCGCCCAGTCAGTCGAGGCCTATGTGGTCGTCTCTGCGATTGCGAGCTCCGCGCTGGCAGCCTTCATCGCCCGGGGTGATCCTCTTGTGCTGGTTGGCCGTCGCCAGCCTCCGGGAGCACCGGCGGCGGCTTTCGTCGGCATCGACAATCGTGATGCCGGACGCTGCGCAGCCCGCTTCCTGATCGAAGCCGGGGTCAAGGCGCCCGCGCTGGTGCACACCACGCTGACGTCCTCCGCAGTTGCTGACCGCGTTCTTGGTTTTCGTGCCGGGCTTGAGGAGGCTGGTGTCGGCCGGGATTGCCTGCGTGTCGCGGCTTCCAGCCATCTTCAGCATCTGCATGCCGGGTATGAGGCAGCCCGGGCGCTGTTTTCCGCAGGTGGCTGGCCAGATGGCTTGTTCTGCGTCAGTGACCTCATGGCCTACGGCACATACCGTCTGGCGCGTGAGCATGGTGTTCGGGTGCCGCAGGATTGCATTCTGGTCGGCGTCGACGACAGCCCTCTGAACGAGTGGATCGCCGACTGGTTGACGTCGGTGCATATCCCGTACGCCGACTATGGTTCGGCAATCCTGAAGCAGCTCGAAGCGGTTTGGGCGGGCCAGGCGGCAAGCGATCTCCTCTTGCCGCATCATCTGGTCAATCGGCTGAAGGCGAGGCGCAAGCCTTTGTCGGATCATGACTGACGAAACGGCCGGCCTTGTCCGCCTGCTGGGCGGGTTTCGTCCATCGCGTTTCTTGTGCGTTGGGGAAGAGCCGCTGGCGGCAGGACTTTCCGGCACCCGCACGCTGCAACTCCAGCTCAGGCGGAACGACGGCGTTCTGGCCCGGGCCATCCTGACCGGACCGGAACAGGCATGGGAGGGAACGCCGGCTGTTGTCTACTGTCATGCCCATGGTGGGCGCTACGACATCGGCGCAGCGGAACTTGTCGCCTCACGTCCTGCCCTGCGGCCTGAGCCATACGGTTTGGCTTTGGCCTCGCGGGGAATCGTGGCGCTGGCCATAGACATGCCATGCTTCGGTGTCCGCTCGGCCGAAACGGAAAGCGCGGCTGCGAAACGGCATCTGTGGCGCGGCACGACGCTATTCGGCGAGATGCTGGAGGATCTCTCCGGCGCGCTCGATCTGCTTGGCGATTGGCCTGGAATAGACCGGGAGCGGATTGGCGCATTCGGCATTTCCATGGGGGCGACGCTGGCGTTCTGGCTGGCCGCGCTGGAGCCCCGCCTAAAGTGTATCGCGCATCTGTGCTGCTTTGCCGACCTTGCCGAACTGGTCAGACAGGGCGAACACGACCGCCATGGCATCTACATGATGGTTCCCGGACTGCTGCGGCAGATGCGCACCGGAGCAATCGCCGGACTGGCCGCGCCACGCCCGCAGCTTGCCTGCATGGGGGCCAAGGATCCGTTGACCCCACCTTCCGCCATAGCGGTGGCAGTCGCCGATGTCCGGGCATCGTATGCTGCCCGCAATGCACTGGATCGGCTGACTATCACGATTGACGCGGAAGCTGGCCACTGTGAGACCCCTGAAATGCGGACGGCGGTGCTGGATTTCCTGACACGGCAGCTTTGAACAGGCGGGCAGGTTGACGCTCTTGACGCGCGCACCTATTAGCCAGAGTGCAATGAACGACGTCTCGATCCGTCGCAGGAATTCCTCTTTGCCCCCTTGGCGGGAGTGATTCCTTGGAAGGCACCAGTCTGCCGGGAATTCGTCTCCTCAGGTTTGGATGCTCGGGATCAGACGCGGCCATCGCCCTTGTGCTGCGGGTGCAGCGATGTCCCAGCGACCCATCCGATTGCGAGCCATGACTTTCGATCCCGCCCTTCGCGACGCAGCTTTCAGCGCCAACGCCTGGCCGTTTGAGGAGGCCCGCAAACTGGTCGCTCGCGTCGAGAAAACGGGACAAAAGCAGGTTCTGTTCGAAACCGGCTATGGGCCTTCGGGCCTGCCTCACATCGGCACGTTCGGGGAGGTGGCGCGCACGACCATGGTGCGCCGCGCATTCGAGTTGCTCACGGGCGGGACGATCAGCACGCGGCTGATCGCATTTTCCGACGACATGGATGGGCTGCGCAAGGTTCCCGACAACATCCCGAACAAGGACCTGATCGCCGCTCATCTCGGCAAGCCGCTCACGGAGGTGCCGGACCCATTCGGCACGCATGAGAGCTTTGGCGCGCACAACAATGCCCGCTTGCGCGCCTTTCTCGACGCCTTCGGCTTTGAATACGAGTTTCTGTCTGCCACGCAATGCTATGCCTCGGGCCGTTTCGACAGGACGCTGCTGTTCATGCTTCAGCGTGTCGAGGCGATCATGGAGATCATGCTGCCGAGCCTGCGCGAGGAGCGGGCTGCATCCTATTCGCCGTTCCTGCCGATCCACCCGGAGACTCGCGTGGTGATGCAGGTGGCGATTGAAAAAGTTGATGCACGGGCGGGCACCATCGCCTGGCGCGATCCGGACACCGGAAAGGCCTTCGAGACACCGGTCACCGGCGGTCACTGCAAACTGCAGTGGAAGCCCGACTGGGCCATGCGCTGGGTGGCGCTTGGCGTCGACTACGAGATGGCAGGCAAGGATCTCATCGACTCGGTGAAACTGTCGAGTGCGATCGCCCGCGCGCTGGATTCAACGCCGCCGGACGGCTTCAACTACGAGCTTTTCCTGGACGAGAAGGGCCAGAAGATCTCGAAATCGAAGGGCAATGGCCTCACCATCGACGAGTGGCTGACCTATGCCAGCCCGGAGAGTCTGTCGCTGTTCATGTATCAGAAGCCGCGCGAGGCGAAGAAGCTCTACTTCGATGTCATTCCGCGCTGCGTCGACGAGTATCTCTCTTTCCTTGACGCGTATCCGCGACAGGACGAAAAGAACCGTCTCGGCAATCCGGTCTGGCACATTCACAGCGGCGCTCCGCCTGCGCCGGAACGGATCTCAAACGAAGCGAACGGACGTGGCAGCGGCATTTCCTTCGCGCTTCTGCTCAATCTCGTCGCCGTGGCGAACGCTGAAACGAAGGATGTGCTCTGGGGGTTCCTGAAGCGCTATGCGCCGTCGGCGTCCCCCGCCACCCATCCACAATTGGATGCGCTGGTTGGCTACGCCATTCGCTACTACACGGATTTCGTGAAGCCGAAGAAAGTCTATCGCGCAGCCGACGCAGACGAGATCGCCGCGCTTGCCAGGCTTGCCGGTCGTCTGCGGGCGTTGCCGCCGGAGGCCACATCCGAAGCGATCCAGGAAGCCGTCTACGACGTTGCCAGGCCAATTCCGCGCTTCCAGGACATGAAGGCGAAGGGGGCCACGCCCGAGCGCCCGGGCGTATCGAACCTGTGGTTCAATACATTGTACCAAATCCTGCTCGGCGAGGAGCGCGGCCCGCGCTTCGGTTCGTTTGCCGCCATCTATGGGCTGAGCGAGACCGCGACCCTCATCGATCGCGCCCTTGCCGGCGAGTTGATCCGCGAGCATGAGGCCTTTGTGGCGAAACGTGCCGAGGGGTGAGGCACGTCGTCCCTCCCGGCTTTGCCCGCTACTGGCTCGCCCAGAATATCCGTGCCACGAAGACGATGTCGTCGCGGGGGAAGAACTGTGACGGGCCACTGGCTTCCGTTCGGGCAAGATCGATCCCATTGGTGGTTTCGCGCCTGACCTCGCCGAGCACCATGCCCCCGTCCTTCAACCGAAGCAGCACCCGGTCGCCGCGTCTGACCTGCGCATCGCAGGACGCCAGCAACACGGTTCCCTCGCCATAGAGCGTCGAAGCGCTGGGGGAATCAATCTCGACCGCAAAGGACTTCCTTCCCTGAAACCCGGGCAGGGCGATCTCATCCCAGGTTCCGCCCGCTGGCTCGCCAAGTTCGGAGAAGGCGGCAGGGCTGGCGGCCTCCGACAGGCTGATGACCGGCATTCGCAACCCGGCCGCCGGATCCTGTACGGAAATTAGGGACACGAAGGTGTCGAGGCTCTCCTGCGTCGCCATCAGGATCTTGGCAACGGATTCCGTCGATGGCCAGCGCTGACGACCGTCGGGCGTCAGTCGCTTGGAACGGTTGAATGTCGTCGGATCGAGACCTGCCCGGCGCGCAAGACCGGACGCCGAAAGTCCATGGCGTGCGGCGAGCGCATCAATGGCGTGCCAGATCTGCTCATGCTTCAACATGGAATGCCTTATATCTCCAATCGCCTCGATCAACTGAGGTAAGTATGTCTGAACACTGCATGAAAGCAGCCCTGCATGGTGCGTTCAAAAAAGTTGTTTGCTCCAAATTCGAACACTTGGCAATGAGGGTGCCGAAGCGGGGAAAATCCTGATGCCACTCGTT
>DNFL01000402.1:0-2005 GCA_003486945.1 Hyphomonas sp.
GTGCCGGAAGAGAACGTCATGGGCCCGCTAAACGGCGGCGTCGGTGTGCTGATGAGCGGCCTCGACTATGAGCGCGCCGTTCTTTCCGCGGGTCCGACAGGCATCATGCAAGCCTGCATGGATGTCGTGATCCCCTACATCCACGATCGCAAACAGTTCGGCCAGTCCATCGGCGAGTTCCAGCTGATTCAAGGCAAGGTCGCCGACATGTATGTGCAGATGAACGCCGCCAAGGCCTATGTCTACGCCGTCGCCAAATCCTGCGACCGGGGCGAGACCACGCGCAAGGACGCTGCCGGCGCAATTCTCTATGCTGCGGAAACGGCGACGAAGCTCGCGCTCGACGCCATCCAGATTCTCGGGGGCAATGGCTATATCAACGACTACCCGACAGGGCGCCTCCTGCGCGATGCTAAGCTCTATGAAATCGGCGCGGGCACGTCTGAAATCCGCCGCTGGCTCATTGGCCGCGAGCTCTTCGGCGAGACTGCCTGATCGATGGCAGACCGTGTCGAAGACATCGGGCACCGCCGCGTCATCTTCTTTTCCGCTGAAGGCGCGCCGATTGCAGCATCGGGTGATGCCAATGACTTCCTGTCGGAAACCTGGGCACAGAAGGCGACGGTTGCCGTACTGCCTGTCTCGCGCCTGACGCCGGATTTCCTTCAACTCAGCACACGCCTCGCAGGCGAAGTGATCCAGAAATTCGTGAACTACCAGGTGCTGTTCGTCATCGTCGGCGATACGTCTGCCGCCGCCGCATCGAGCGGCGCGCTGCGCGATTTCATCTACGAGTCAAACCGCGGCAAGTCCGTCTGGTTTCTCGAAAGTGAAACAGCGCTTCGCGAAAGGCTGCGCTAGGCGCTGACCCGCCAGGTCGTGGAATCATCCGCCACGCTCAGGATCTGCGAGATCGCCGAGATCAGCGCGCGCTCCTCGATCGGCTTGGAAACATAGCCGTCAAAACCCTTGCTGAGAAACCGCTCGCGGTCGCCGTGCATCGAGTCTGCTGTCAACGCGATGGTCGGCGTCAGCCGGTTGATGCTGCCGGAATTGCGCAAGCGGCGGAACGCCTCTGCGCCGTCAAGACCCGGCATATGGATGTCCATCAGCACGATGTCATATTTGTCGCGCGACAGTTTCTCCAGCGCATCATTGCCATCGCAGGCTTCGCCGATTTCTATGCCATGGTGTTCGAGGAAGGAGCGCGCAACGCGCCGGTTGATGCCGTTGTCATCCACCACCAGCGCGCGGCAACCCGTCAGGCCATTGCGAGCCTTGCGGGGAGGGATCTGTGCGATGCCTTCGTCGCCTGCCAGAACGACCGGCTCTGCGGAGTGCGCCTTGAACGTCAGTGTAAAGACAGATCCGCGCCCCGGTTCACTGGCAGCCGTAACATCACCTTCCATGATCCGCGCCAGCTTGCGCGTAATCGACAGGCCAAGGCCGGTGCCACCAAAGCGGCGAGTGGTAGAGCCATCTTCCTGGGCAAAGGATTCAAACACGCGCTCGATCTTGTCCTGCGCTATGCCGACGCCCGTGTCCGATACATGCACGGTGATCATGTGATCGCCATTGCCAACCGGCGCGCTGCTCACCACGATCATCACTTCGCCCTTGGAAGTGAATTTGATCGCGTTGGAAACGAGGTTGCCGATGCACTGGCGCACGCGCACCGGATCGAAGATCATGCGCGAGGGCAGGCTGGGGTGGATGAACAGCTGGAATCCGATGCCCTTTTCCCGCGCGGCCGCTTCGTGCAGCTTGAACACGCCGCTCAGCTTGTGACGCAGGTCGCCCGCTACCGGCGAGACGTCCATGCGGCCCGCTTCAATTTTCGACAGGTCGAGAATGTCGTTCAGCAGCACCATCAGTGTCTTGCCGGAGTCGAGAATGACGCCGACCTGCTCAGCCTGACCTTCGCTAAGATTGCTGTGAGCCAGCACCTGCGCCATGCCGAGTACGCCGTTAAGCGGGGTGCGGATTTCATGGCTCATGTTGGCCA
>DNFL01000402.1:2199-21211 GCA_003486945.1 Hyphomonas sp.
ATGGCTCATGTTGGCAAGGAATTCGGACTTGAGGCGCGTCGCCTGTTCGGCACGGTTCAGCGCATCGCGAAGCTCGTGCGCCTTGCGGCGTTCTTCACGCACATCACGCAGCACCGTGATAAACAGCATGTCGCCCGTGCCGCCATAACGCGTGCTGGACGTCGAGAATTGAACACGAACGTGTGTGCCGTCTTTCGCAACGGCTTCAGCGTCCTTCTCGACACGGATATCCTCGCCGCGCTCAATTTCCCTGACAGTTTCCTTGCCAAAGGCGCGAACGGCGTCGAGCTGCTGCACGCCAAAGAGGATGCCAATATTCTTGCCGATGACTTCGTCTGCAGCATATCCGAGCAGATCGGTAATGGCTTTGTTCACATAGAGGATGTTGCTGGAAACGTCTGAGAGGATAATACCATGCAGCGCATGGTCACAGGCTGCGCGGGCAAGCTCATACCGGTGGCGTGCTTCGTCGCGTTCCGCGGCCAGGTCAGTCACTTCGTGCGAGCAAGCCAGCGCGCCGCGCGGTGTCGGCACAATCATCGTCTTCATGACCTTGCCGAGCATGCGCGCCGCCCGGCCTTCGCCGGTCACGAAGGTACGTGGCTCGCCGGTGCGGATTACTTCCATCACGTGGCGCACCATCTCGGAGTCGCGGTACTTCTGATCGAACTCGAAGATCCGCATGCCGACGACACTGCCGCCATTCGGCAGGATCGATTCGTTCATCAGCTGGTTGGCGTCGATCCATTCCAGATCGACGATCTCGCCATTTTCATCCCGGACCGGCGCCGTTTCGCAAACGACGATCGGCAGCAGGTCGAGTTGACTTGCGCCCATGCTTTAGTCCCTCAGAATCGTTGCAGTTTCTTTGAGGGTTAACTTGTCGCAACATGCTTAACGTACTGTTGATTTTACAACAGGTTGAGCCTCAGGCCGGGCAGCACATCACGGGGATGTCGCTGGTCTCTAGCGCGGCTTTCGCCGCTACGTAGCCAGCCTCGACCGCCTCGTCATAGGCTGTCCAGTCCCTGAGTTCGATGCCTGGCAGGTCCGGCAACACCATCATATCCACCAGATTCCGTCCAGAAGTGGGGTCGTTCCGGATGGTCGCGGCCCGCATCAGAAGGCCGGCAATCGGCGGCGGCGAGGAGAAGCCGTTGCGGGCAACCCACTGCCAGAAGTTGAGTGGGCGGGCGAATTCTTCCAGGTTCAGCCCCTCTGGCTGGCCTGAAACATCCGACCCGACAACAAAGCCCTGATGCAACTCGCGCATGATTTCCACGGGGAAGTTGTTCAGTACTGCGCCGTCAACGAGAATGTCGTCGCCATCGACCACCGGCGGCAGGATGCCGGGCAGGGAAATCGTGGCTCTTAGCGCGCTGCGCAGCTGGCCGGAGCGGTGAACGTGTGTCCGTCCGGTCGTGAGATTGGTCGACAGGGCATAGAAGGGCAGCTTCAGGTCGCCGATATCGACATCGCCGAAATGCTCCTCCAGCCGCGCATTCACGCGCCGGCCGCGCACCATGCCAACTACGGGCAACGTGTAGTCACCCAGCGGATTGGATTCGACAAACGCTTTGCGGATACGGCGCTCGATCTCGGCGTCGTCCCAGCCCATCGCCACGCAGGCAGCAACCACCGCACCCATCGAAGCGCCGCCGACAAAATCAATCGGTACACCGCGCTCGCGAATGGCGCGGATCACGCCGATATGGCTGTAAGCCCGCGCGCCGCCGCCGGAGAGGACAATGCCAACAGACCGGCCCGCCATAGTTCGGGCGAGACGCATCGCGTCTTCGCTGCTGTCACCCTTCCAATGGAACAGGCGGTTCGCGCCCGCCGCCGCTTTCCACTCATCCGGCCGCGAAGCGGGGCGCTCCGTGCCCGGATGGATCAGAACGACATCGACCAGTTTAAGCCGCTGCGCCGGCGAGGTTTCCTCCGGCATCAGCGGCACCGACGGGCGCGCATCGCCGCGCGCCAGAACCCAGATACGGTCTGCCTGCCGCGTCGCCAGTCTGAACCAGTTTGTATCCCCGATCGGTGCGATCAGGATCACTGTGTCATTGTTCTGCTCAAGCTCATCGAAGAAGGCGGCGGGCCGTTCGTCGCCCTGTACCTCGTCGACGATGGCAACCTTCTGCCCGAACTTCATCAACGCCTCGCGCAGCGCCCGTGCGCGCATGCGAAGATCAATCGTCGGCGACGTAGCCAGCAGCGTGTAGACTTTGGGCACAGAAGCCGCATTGCGCTGGCCTGTGCGGCCAAGGCGCGTCAGGATGATGCGGATCATCCCTTCCAGCAGTTCCGGTTCAGAGCGCACCAGGCGGCCCCAGCCCGCGCGCGAAAGGCCGATTACTTCGGAATCGCGCAGCGCATAAACAGAACCGGTATGCGGAGCATTCTCCCGAACGCCGTCGCCATTGGTGTCCGCCCCGCCAAGGAACAGTGCCATCTCGCCCACCGGCTCACCGGGGCGGATATGGCCTACGAACTCGCCTGCGGCATTGAACGCGCCCAGCGTGCCGGACATCACGAAGAAGATCGAATCAGCCGCCTCACCCGCCAGGAACAGGGGTTGGCCCGCTGGCAGCGAAAACCATCGCGCCTCCCGTTCGGCCGAACGCATGGCGCGCTGCGAGACGTCCTTGAGCAGGGGTATGGTTTTCAGGTGCGAAGTAAAATCAGGCCGCATGCCACGGACTTTGCGTGTTTCCGGAGAGGATTTGAAGGCGAGCATGCATCATGCTTAACACAAAAGAGTTACCGAACGGGTGACAGTCCGGGGCGCCGCAGCTAATCCTCGGGCAAAGTGTTAAGGCCAGAGAATTAAAAGGAAACGCATGCCTGTTCTTAAATCGGCCCTGGACGTGACCTCGGCGAAGTTCGCGGCCAACCGGCAGGCCATGTCTGCCCTCGTTTCCGATCTGCGCGCCCGCAGCGCCGACGCTGCCCTGGGCGGCCCGGAAGACAGCCGCAAACGCCATACTGAGCGCGGCAAACTCCTCCCGCGAGAACGGGTAGAGCAGCTGGTCGACCCAGGCAGCGCCTTCCTCGAAATCGGCGCGCTGGCGGCCCACGGCATGTATGACGGCGAAGCCCCCGGCGCCGGCCTCATCACCGGCGTCGGCCGGGTCGAGGGCCGGGAATGCCTCATCGTCTGCAATGACGCGACCGTCAAAGGCGGCGCGTATTTCCCCGTCACCGTGAAGAAACACCTGCGCGCGCAGGAAGTGGCGATGGAAAACCATTTGCCCTGCATCTACCTCGTCGATAGCGGCGGCGCGAACCTCCCCCACCAGTCCGAAGTCTTCCCCGACCGGGAGCATTTCGGCCGCATCTTCTACAATCAGGCGCAGATGAGCGCGAAGGGCATCCCCCAGATCGCCGCCGTCATGGGCAGCTGCACCGCCGGCGGCGCATACGTGCCCGCGATGTCGGACGAAACCGTCATCGTACGCAAACAAGGCACCATCTTCCTCGGCGGTCCGCCGCTGGTGAAGGCCGCTACCGGCGAAGAAATCAGCGCGGAAGACCTCGGCGGCGCAGATGTCCACGCCCGCCGCTCCGGCGTCGCAGACCATTACGCCGCGCATGATTCCCACGCCCTTGCCATCGTCCGATCCATCGTCCGCACGCTGAGCAAACCCAAACCGCAACCCTTCGAGCTCGCCGCCCCGGCCGAGCCCCTCTACGATCCCGCCGAACTCCACGGCCTCGTCCCGCAGGATGTCCGTGAGCCCTATGATGCGCGCGAAGTGATTGCCCGCCTCGTCGATGGCTCCGAGTTCCATGAGTTCAAGAAACTCTACGGCGAAACCCTCGTCTGCGGCTTCGCCCATCTCTATGGCATGCCCGTTGCGATCCTCGCCAACAATGGCATCCTCTTCTCCGAGAGCGCCCAGAAGGCCGCCCATTTTATCGAGCTTGCAGACCAGCGCCGCATCCCGCTCGTCTTCCTGCAGAACATCACCGGCTTCATGGTCGGATCGAAATACGAAGCCGGCGGGATTGCCAAGGATGGCGCCAAGATGGTCACAGCCGTCGCCACCGCCAGCGTGCCGAAATTCACGGTCGTCACCGGCGGCAGCTTCGGCGCAGGCAACTACGGCATGTGCGGGCGCGCCTATTCGCCCCGCTTCCTCTTCATGTGGCCAAACGCGCGCATCTCCGTCATGGGCGGCGAGCAGGCCGCCAGCGTACTCGCCACCGTCAAGCGCGACGGCATCGAACGCCGCGGCGGCAAATGGAGCGCTGAAGAAGAGAACATTTTCAAACAACCCATCCGCGATCTCTACGAAGCCGAAGGCAATCCCTACTACTCTACAGCCCGCCTCTGGGACGACGGCATCATTGACCCCGCCGACACCCGCCGCATCCTCGGCCTCGCCCTGAGCGCCAGCCTCAACGCCCCATTTGGTGAGCGCGGCTTCGGCGTGTTCCGGATGTAATTTGCTCATCTCCCATTCATCCGTCTAAGGAGAAAATGGTACAGTGAAGATCGTGTGGCGATGCTGCCACATTCTCGCCGTCTCCGCGCCGTCATGATGTAAAGTGTGTCGTGAACCGATTGTCACGACACATGCCCGGCGCATAGCCTTACATTGTTGGTGTCGCGACCAAGCGCGGCGTAGACCAACGGAGTAAGACATGAAACGCACATCCATCCTTGCAGCTGGCCTCTTCACTGCTGCACTGGCGGCCCATGCGGGTGAAATGCCTGGGCTTCCGTCCTATGACACCGATGGTGATGGGCAAATCAGCCAGGTCGAGTTCGTGACGGCGAAAGTCGCGAGCGGCAAAATCACCGAAGAGGAAGCCGCTGCGAAATTCGCAGAAGCCGACACCAACTATGACGGCTACCTCTCTGAGGCCGAATACACGGCCGCAGCCGAAGCCTGGAAAGCTGCGAAAGAAGCCGGCCAGTAAGCCTGCTCACGCGCCTCTCTCCAGCCGGCCTCCGCGCTCGTTGCGGAGGCCGTTTTGTTTCTGCCGCCTGCACGTTGCGCCGCCGCCGGAACCTGTTATCGCCTGTCGGGTAAGTCTTTTGCACGGGCCGCATCCGCTTGAATCCGCACAGTTTCGCGCCGAACCGATTTGACCTGATCCGCCTGCTGCTGGCCGCTGGTGTGTTTGCCTATCATGCCGTTGCACTTTCAGGCGTAGATGCGGCCGGATCCATCGAGCTGGCCTTTGCCCGCCTGGCGGAAGTTTCGATCCAGGGATTCTTCATTGTCTCGGGCGCGCTTGTCGCCGGCTCGCTGGATCGATCCTCCAGCCTCGGCGACTATTCCGGCAAGCGCATCCGCCGCCTTTATCCCGCCTACGCCGTTATCATCCTCATTCCGGCACTGATCAGTTTAGCGCAGACGCAGGAATGGCAGGGCGTGCTCCGCTACCTGGCGGCAAATCTCGCATTCCTGAATTTCCTTGAGCCCAATTTGCCCGGCCTGTTCGAAACCAACCGGTACCCGGAAGTGAACGGCGCGCTGTGGACGCTGAAGATAGAGGTGATGTTCTACATCGTCCTTCCGCTGATCCTCCTTGTGCTGAAGGTCTTGCGGGCGCATTGGTGGGTGGGCATTGCCGCGCTCTATATCTCTGGCGAGATCTGGGCCGCGCGGTTGCCGCAGATGGAAAGCGCGCAGCTCGGCCTTGCGCTCAGCCGCCAGCTCCCTGGTCAGATGGCCTACTTCGCGATGGGCATCGCTCTCTGGAAATGCGCGGCGCACTTGCCGCGCCTCTGGGCGCCCTTCGGCCTCGCCTGCGCCGTCGTCACCGCCGCCTCGCTCGCCCATCCGTTGCTCGAGCCATTGCGCGCCCTCGGTCTCGCCGGCCTCCTTGCCGCCATCGCCTTCGCACCCGGCCCGCCACTGGGCGCCGCCCGCTTCGGCGACATCTCCTACGGCCTCTACATCACCCATTTCCCAATCCTGCAGGCCATGCTTGCCGCTGGCCTGCTTACAACGCTCGGCGCCCCGGCCTTCTTCGCGCTTGCGGCGCTCCTCGTCCTCGCCGCCAGCTTCGCCCTGTGGCACCTTGTCGAAAAGCCCGCCTTGCGCCCGTCAAGCCACTACCGCAAAGTGGCCGCAAGAAACGATCCCTGAGAGGAAATCCCATGCGCGATGCTGACTATGACCTCATCAAGCTGGACGTGACGCGCGCCGGTGTCGCTGTCGTCACGCTCAACCGTCCGGACGTCCACAACGCCTTCAATGCCGAACTGATCGCGGAGCTGACAGACGTTTTCACCATGATTTCGGACCAGCCGGGCATCCGGATGATGATCCTGCGCGGGGAGGGAAAGTCCTTCTCCGCCGGCGCGGATCTTGAATGGATGAAACTCGCCGCGCTCAAGTCTCGCGAAGACAATGAGACAGACGCTGAAAACCTCGCCGAGATGCTGCAACGCCTCTACGAGATGCCGCAGATGACGCTCGCGCTGGTTCAGGGCGCAGCCATGGGCGGCGGGGCAGGGCTCGTTGCGGCCTGCGACGCCGCCATTGCGATGGCCAGCACGCAGTTCCGCTTCTCCGAAGTCCGCCTCGGCCTCACGCCCGCCACGATCAGCCCCTTCGTCATCGAAGCCATCGGCCCGCGCTGGGCCCGCGCCCTGTTCGTCACCGCGGAATCCTTCGATGCGGCCTATGCTGAAAAGATCGGCCTTGTGCAGTATGTTGTTCAGACAGCGGACGAAATGGCCGAGATGGAAGAACACCTCGCCCGCCTCGTCTTCGCCGCTGCGCCGGGCGCGGTGGCCGATTCCAAGAAACTGGTGCGCGATGTCGCCGGCCGCCCGGTCGACAAGGAACTCGGACGCAAGACCGCAAAGCGCATCGCTGCGCGTCGGTCCTCTGCGGAAGGGAAGGAGGGCGTTGCTGCTTTCCTCGAAAAGCGCGCGCCTGACTGGAAAGCCTGACTGCCCTCTAATCGAGCGGCGGCAGCGGCACTCCCCAGCCCGTCAGGGTGGTGTGCACGGCCTGCACCGGATTGATCCCGGTCAGGCCCTCTATCTGGTTCCTGAATATGTACACCACCAGCCCCAGCATGATGACGTACACAATGAACTGCATGGCCGACTTCAGGATGAAGGCGCCTGCACTGAACGCAATCATTCCGACCGCGCCGAGGATCAGCGCCCCCTGGATCGGTGGCATGCTTTCAGCGATCGCATAATTGTAGCCGAAATAAGCGCCGAGCCCGCCGCCCACGATGCCGGCGATGCCAGCCAGTTGAACACCAGAATTGTAAGCCATCGGACTCCCCCGTCTGCTTCACATCCCTAATGCTTACGCCATCCGGCGGGCCTCACAAAGCCTCAAATTCATCCCCGGCCCGGCCGCCCTTGGCCTTGTTTCGGCCCGGAAATCCCGTCATCCCCAGGCACTATGACGCCCCAGCTTGAAGTCCGCACCCAGCGCCTGCGCGCGCGCCTCCACGCCGAGCGCGAAGCCTTGCGCGCCCGTTGGGTGAAAGGCCCGTGGACCCTCGGCCTGTTCGAATTCATCAGCTTCGGCATCAAGCAGGCCTGGGCCTGCCTTTTCGGCGGCGCGATGCTGGCGCTGCTGCTGGCCACGCACTTCTTCTACCCGGAGGGCGCCGCGCTCTCCCGCTACGACTTCCTCGTCCTCGCCGCCCTCGCCATTCAGGCCGCCATGCTCCTCACCGGCCTCGAGACATGGGAAGAGGCGCGCGTCATCCTCGTCTTCCACATCACCGGCACCATCATGGAACTTTTCAAGACCAGCGCCGGCAGCTGGATCTACCCCGAAGACAGCCTCCTTCGCATCGGCGCCGTGCCGTTGTTCTCCGGCTTCATGTACGCAGCCGTCGGCTCCTATCTCGCCCGCGTCTGGCGCATCTTCGAGTTCCGGTTCGACCGTTTCCCGCCGCTCTGCCTGCAGGGCCTGCTGGCCGCCGCAATCTATGTGAATTTCTTCGCCCATCACTGGACCGTGGACATCCGCCTCGGTCTCTTCGCCGCCACCGCGCTTATCTACCTGCGCACCATGGTCTGGTTCCGCCCGGACCGTGTCCACCGTCCGATGCCGCTCCTTGTGGGCTTTTTCCTCGTGGCCGTTTTCATCTGGTTTGCGGAGAACCTTGGAACATTCGCCCGTGCCTGGGCCTATCCCGGGCAAGAAAATGGCTGGGAAATGGTGTCTTTATCGAAACTCGGATCATGGTATCTGCTGATGATCATCAGTTTCGTCCTGGTCGCCACCGTGCACCGGGGCGGGGGAGGCAAGAACAGTGAAAATCACGAAACTCCTCGTCGCGAACCGGGGTGAGATCGCTGTCCGCATCTTCCGCACCTGCCGTCGCCTCGGCATTGCCACGGTGGCCGTCTATTCGGATGCTGACCGCGCCGCCAAACACGTCCGCGAAGCAGACGAAGCGGTGCACATCGGCGCTGCGCCTGCCGCGGAAAGCTACCTGCGCATCGAGGCCATCCTCGCCGCCGCGAAACAGACCGGCGCAAACGCCATCCACCCCGGCTACGGCTTCCTCTCCGAAAACGCCGCCTTCGCCGAAGCCGTCATCGCCGCAGGTCTCGTCTGGGTCGGTCCGCCGCCCGCCGCCATCCGCTCGATGGGGCCGAAGGACGAAGCCAAAAGAATTGCAGAAGAGGCCGGCGTCCCTGTGCTCCCCGGTTATCGCGGCGAAGCGCAGGATGCGCGTACATTGACGAAAGAGGCCGAGAAGATCGGCTACCCGCTGCTCATCAAGGCCGTCGCCGGCGGCGGGGGCAGGGGTATCCGCCAGGTGTCCAAGGCCGCAGACCTTGAAGCCGAACTGATCAGCGCCGTGCGCGAAGCCGAAGCGAGCTTCGGCGATGGCCGTGTCATGCTCGAGAAACTCGTCGAGCGCCCGCGCCATATCGAAGTTCAGGTCTTCGGCGACCAGCACGGCAATGCCGTCCACCTTTTCGAACGCGACTGCTCTCTTCAGCGCCGCCGCCAGAAAGTTATCGAGGAAGCCCCTGCGCCCGGCATGCCCGCCGATGTCCGCGCCGCGATGACCGACGCCGCTGTCAAGCTCGCTAGGGCCGTCGGTTATCAAGGCGCTGGCACGGTCGAATTCATCGTCGACGGATCAAAGCCGCTCGCGAAGGAAACCTTCTGGTTCCTCGAAATGAACACTCGCCTGCAGGTCGAACACCCGGTCACCGAAATGATCACGGGGCAAGATCTCGTCGAGTGGCAACTCATCGTCGCCTCCGGCGGAAAAATCCCGCTGAAACAGAAGGATATCAAGCTCAAGGGCCATGCCTTCGAAGCCCGCATCTGCGCAGAGGACCCCGCTGAAAACTTCCGTCCCGGCGCGGGTCTCATTCTCGAATTCGGCCTGCTCGAAGAACCGGATGGCGAGACGGTGCGCTGGGACACCGGCTTCGAAACCGGCGACCGCGTGCCTTCGAACTATGATTCGATGATCGCCAAACTGATCGTGTACGGAGAAACCCGTGAGGCCGCCCTCGAAACCCTGACCGACGCGCTCGCCCACACCCAGCTCTGCGGCGTGCCCTCGAATGCCGGCTTCCTGCGCCGCTGCGCCGGGTCAATGGTGTTCACCTCCGGGCTGCACCATGTGAACTGGATCGGCGAACACATCGATACGCTCGCCACCGTCCCGGACGCGCACCGCAACGCCTCCCTCCGCGCCGTTGCCACCCTTCTGCTCGAGGATGAAGACGACTACACGCCCTGGGCCATCAATGACGGCTTCCGCCTCAACGCGCCGCCCCGCCGCCGCGTCCTCCTCGCCGCCGATGGAGAAGCGGCCCTCATCGATGCCGATGGTCCGGATGCGGACGAAGCGCCGTTCCCGCTGATCACAGATCTCTCGCCCCGCCGTTTCGCCGTCACCTCCGGCGGCGACACCTTCCTCGTCACCGTGCCGGAATTCAGCGCCGACGCCGAAGCCGCCCTCGGCGGCAACGCCGTCAAGGCGCCCATGCCGGGCAAGGTGCTCAGTGTCACGGCTAAAGCCGGCGCGCAGGTCGCCCGCGGCGACGTTCTCGCCGTCCTCGAAGCCATGAAAATGGAGCACGCCCTCGCCGCCCCCCGCGACGGCATCATCGAGTCCATCCACGCCACCCCTGGCCAGCAGGTCTCAGAGGGCGAGCTTCTTGTCGCCTTGGTGGAGGAATAGGGGTCTACTCCGCCCAGCCCAGCTGCGCCTGCATCGTTGCCCCGCCATCGGCCTTCACGACGCTCAGCTCCTCTTTCCCCAGAACCGTCCGTCCACAGACCGTCGCCGCATCCGCTGCAAACAGCGGCCGCACGCCTCGGAACGTGAAGGACGCGGCGCGACGCCCCAGTGCCCGCCGCCGCGCCGCCTCCATCATCAGGATCGCCTGCAGCGGCCCGTGCACCACAAGGTCCGGATATTTTTCCACCGCCCCGGAATAGTCCCGGTCATAATGAATGCGGTGCGCATTGTAGGTCAGCGCCGAAAACCGGAACAGCAGTACGGGATCAATCGCCGTCGCCTCCTGCCAGTGATGCGGCTCAGCGGGCAGGGGCGCCACTGGCACATAGGCCTCCGGCAGCGCTGTGTAGACGATGTCCTGCTCCTCCTCCATCACGCCCGCCCCGCCGCGCGAATAGGCGTGCCGCACCGTTACGAACACCATCTCGCCAGTACGCCCGGTTTTCGTGCTCACCTTCGCAACGCTCGAAACTTTCGTCAGCTCATCGCCGATGCGCACCGGCGCCTGAAAGCTCACCCGGCTACCCGCCCACATCCGCCGTGGCAGCGCCACAGGCGGTAGGAAACCGCCTCGCGCCGGATGCCCGTCCGGCCCTGTCTGCGCCGCGCCGACCACCGGTAGGAAATAAAGCCACAGCCAGAGCGGCGGCAACTCCGCCCGCAGGCTCATCAAGTCTGCATCCCCGCCGAGCGCCGCTGCCAGCGCCTGCGCCGGCCACGCATCGACCGTATCGATCCGCACCTCGGTCCGCCCGATCCAATCCTGATAAGCGCTCGTGTCCATGCCGGAATCGTTAGACGAGTTGCCCGGCATTTCAAATAGAGGCTCCGTCTCAGCTCAGCTCCAATCCCGCCATGCCGCCATCCTCGCGCCAGGCTTTCAGGATCCGGAAATACGCGTTCGGCCCCTCGCCATAGGAGTTGTTCTGCGCCGCCCGGTCGCTGGGCTTGCCCTCGTTATTGTAATAGCCGGGCGTACATTCCTCTAGGAATTGCTGGCGCATCACCGCCTTGGCGATGATGGTCTGCACCCAGTCCTCTTCCGCCGCCGAACTCGCCTCGAAAGTGCCCGCCTGCCGTGCTTTCGTCTCGCTGAGGATATAGCCGATCTGTTCGGCCTGCTCGGCCAGCGAGTGCGGATAGTTCGCGGTGAAGCCGGCCTGTCCGGGGCCCATCAGGAACATGTTGGGAAATCCGTGCACGGCCAATCCGTGCAGGCTGCGCATGCCGTCTGCCCAATAGTCCTTCAGGTGCACCCCGCCGCGCCCGACCGGATCATACCCCGCCCGCCGCGTGTAATCCGTGCCCACTTCAAAGCCGGTTGCATAGACAAGGCAGTCGATCTTGTAGGCCTTGCCATCAACAATCACCGAGTCCTCGGTGATCTCGTCGACACCCTGCCCATTCGTATCCACCAGCGTCACATTCGGCCGGTTGAACGCAGCGAGATAGCCGTCATGGAAGCACGGCCGCTTGCAGAACTGGCGATACCAGGGCTTCAGCTTCGCCGCCGTCTCGGGGTCTTTCACCACCTCGTCTACACGGCTGCGCACCTGTTCCATCTTCTTGAAATCGGCCAGCTCAGCCAGCTCCGCCAGCCGTTCCGGCGACAGGCCTTTCTTGTCGCCCTTTGAGGCGATGAACAGGATGTTGCGGATAATGTCCGTCCACCCATCATTCACCAGGTCCTCCGGCTCGTACCCGCCCGAGACCAGCGTATTGAAATTCTCCATCCGCCGCCGCTGCCAGCCCTCCGGCAGGCTCTTCGCCCAGCTCTCATCTGTCGGCCGGTCGCCGCGCACATCGATGGAGGAAGGCGTGCGCTGGAACACGAACAGGTGTTTCGCCCCGGCCGCCAGATGCGGCACGCACTGCACGGCGGTCGCCCCCGTGCCGATAATGCCGATCACCTTATCGCCAATCTTGTCCAGTCCACCCGCGCTCGTCCCGCCGGTATAGGCATAATCCCACCGGCTGGTGTGAAAGCTGTGGCCCTTGAACTTTTCAACGCCCTTGATGCCCGGCAGTTTCGGCCGGTTCAGCGGCCCGTTGGACATCACCACAAACTGCGCGGTGAACCTGTCGCCGCGGTCGGTTTCAATCGTCCAGTAATGCGCCTTGTCATCCCAGCTCATGCCGGTGATGCCTGTGCCGAGCAGGGCGTTTTCGTAGAGGCCGAAATGGCGCGCAATGCGGCGCGAGTGTTCAAGAATTTCCGGCGCCTTGGAATATTTCTCCACGGGCATATAGCCGGTCTCTTCCACCAGCGGCAGGTAGATATAGCTCTCGATATCGCACGCCGCGCCGGGATACCGGTTCCAATACCATGTGCCGCCGAACTCGCCGCCTTTCTCGATCATGCGGATGTCGGAAAAGCCTTCTTTGCGCAGCTTCGCCGCCGCCAGCAGGCCGCCGAAACCGCCGCCGATCACGGCCACCTCGACATGATCCGTCACCGGCGCGCGCTCGACACGCTCCGTGTACGGGTCTTCCAGATAGTGCGCGAACTGGCCGGCAACATTGACGTATTGCTCATTGCCATCCTGGCGCAGCCGCTTGTCGCGCTCGGCGCGGTAACGCGCCTTCAGGTCAGCCGGGTCAAAGCCAAGGTCAAGCGCGCCGGTATCGGCCATCGGGTCAGTCCTCCGTCATCGCGGCCGGGCGGCCTACCGCGCCCTGTATCCGCATCCATGCCGGAATCTAACTGCGATCCGCCCCCCGCAACAGCCGTTACCCGGCGTCAGCCGCCGCCGCTATTGCGCGTGAAAAACTGGAATAGCGCATAGCCGATCATGCCGCCCGCCATGCCCAGCCAGCCGATCCCGCTGCCGGTCTTGTCGGGCCGCGTCTCGGCGCGCGACTGGCCCATCTCCTCCAACGCGCGGCTCAGCTCCACCTTTTTCCGCTCCTCCTTCGGCATGCTCTCGAGGGCGATCTGCCGGCGCACGCGCACCAGCCAGTCATTCATCTTGCGCACCCAGGCATGCGTCACAGGCTGGCGCGTCCAGCCGAAATATCCGTCCAGCGCATCGAACAGCTCCAGCGTCAGCCAGTCCGGCCGACGCAGCTCCGGCGGGTCGAGATTTAATCCCGTCCGGTCACAGAGGAAATCGCGCACCCGCCATTGCAGCGTCTGGTAATCCTCGATGCCGGAAACCTCATCCGCCTCGACAATCGCCATAACGCGCTTCACGGGGACACCGAAAGGCCCTCCCGTCAGCACATCCACCAGCGCCGCCGTCGCGCGGTTTACGGCAATGTCGTAGTCTTCCTCCTCTTCGGAATCCTCCTTGCGCGGATCAATATTGTCAGGGGCAGTCACCAACTCCGGCGCCGGCTCTTCCACCAGCAAACTTTCCTGCACGGCATACGCCTCTGAGTACTCCTCCTCGTCAGCGTCCTCCTCCTCCCACGCCTCGTCGTCCGGTGCGTCGCCATATTGCTCGCGCCAGCGCACTTCGCTGCGCGCCTGCTCGAACGCCGCGCGCAGCGCCATGAAGCCCGCGCGGTCGTCCTCCGGCCGGGTCACTTTAAGCCGCTCGGCATAGGCGCGGCGCACATCCGCTTCAGTCGCCGTCTTCCGGTCGAGCCCCAGCAGCCGGAACGGATCAAAAGACATCGCCGCCTTCATAATTGCCGATGATCTGCTCGATCTGCCGGCGCGCCTCATTGATCTCGCGCGCATCCTGGCGAGCCAGCACGCCTTCGAACTCCGCGATCAGCCGCCCGATGGACTGGCGCCGGTCGCCGAGGGAGTTTTCATATGCCGCCTTCATCCGGGCGATCAGCGCGGCATTCTCCTGCTGCTCGCGCGGGTGGATCTTGATCGCCGCCAGCGCTTTGAGCCGCTTCTCGATCTCGGCGCGCGGCAGGCTGCCGGGATTGCCTTCGATCACCAGCCGCTCGGTCTTGTTCGTCGCCAGCGGCCGCGCCTCCACTTCCAGCACGCCGGACGTGTCATAAGTGTAGCGCAGGTCCACGGATTTGTCGTCCTTCGCCCCGCCGCGCAGAGGCACATGCAGCGTGCCGATCAGGATATTGTCTTTCACATAGGGGCTCTCGCCCTGGTAGATGCGCAGCGAAATCTCGGCCTGGTTCGGATGCAGCGGCGAGATGATGTCGGATTTCGACACCGGCACAACTGTATTGCGTTCGATCATCGGCGAGAAATGTCCGTGTTCGAACTTTCCTTCGCCCACCGGAATGGATGTCTCGAAGCCCAGCGTGAACGGGCACACATCCGTCATCACCACATCGTCCAGCGCCTTGTGCCGCGCCGCCAGCCCCGCCTGAACGGCAGCGCCCAGCGCCACGACATGATCGGGATCGATCGAATATTCCGGAAACCGCTTGAACAGCCGCGTCACCAGCTGGCGCACGGCATGCATCCGCGTCGCCCCGCCCACAGTGATGATCCGGTGCAGGTCGTCGGCGCGCAGGCTCGCATCCGAAATCGCCCGCTGGATCGGCAGGCGCAGTCGCTTGAGGATCGGGTCGGTAATCTCGTCGAACTTTTCGCGCGTAATGCTTACGCTGCGCGCCTCGCCCTTCAGCGCGAACTCCGCCTTCGCCTCCGGCGCTTCGGTCAGCGCCACCTTCATTCGCTCAGCCAGCGCGCGCAGCCGTGCCCCATCCTCCCGGCTCACATCTTCCGGCTTCACGCCCAGCTGCCGGCCAAGTTCCAGCGCCAGCGTGTCGGTGAAGTCCTCCCCGCCGAGAAACGCATCGCCCGCCGAGGCGCGCACTTCCATCACGCCGGAAAACATCTCCAGGATCGAGACATCAAACGTGCCCCCGCCAAGGTCCACCACAAGGAAGGTCGACTCGCCCTGCCGGTCCTGCAGGCCGTAGGCGAGCGCGGCGGCCGTCGGCTCGTTGATCAGCCGGTTCACCTTCAAGCCAGCAAATTCCGCCGCCGTGATTGTCGCCTTGCGCTGGATGTCGTTGAAATAGGCCGGCACGGAAATCACCGCTTCGTCCACCGCATGGCCCAGATGCGCTTCCGCATCCGCCCGCAGTGCGCGCAGCACGAAGGAGGAAAGCTCCTCCGCCCGGAAACTCTTCTTGCCGAGCTTCAGTTCATGCTCGGTGCCCATATAGCGCTTGAAGCGCGCCGCGGTCAGCTGCGGATGCGTCAGCAACCGGTCTTTCGCCGCCCGCCCCACCAGCAGCGTGCCATCCTCGGCATAGCCTACCGCAGACGGCGTCAGCACCTCGCCCAGGCTATTGGGGATCAGCTCCGGCCCCTCATCAGTGAAAACAGCGACCAGCGAATTGGTCGTGCCAAGGTCAATGCCGATCAGGGTCTTGGAAGGCGGGGTCATGGGAGAGGAAAATCTGCGCTGGCGAAGCCTCCAGCCTTAGCGGCTCCCGCGCAGCCCTCCAAGCCCTGCCTTACCTCCCTTGCAAATCCCGGAATCCCGGGGAGGTTAGGCCGGTTCAAAACGCGAGGCCCCCTCATGCGACCTTTCCGCATACTCCTGCCCTTGCTGCTGCTCGCGGCCTGTTCGCCGCCGGCGATGGAGGATGCCCCCGAAACTGCGCCCGCTTTGGAGGAAGCGGTCCCCGCGACAGTCGCGGCTCCCCGGCGCTCCGCCGCGCCGACAGAATACTGGGGCGTCAAGCCCGGCGAAGCGCTGCCCGTCACGTGGGAAGACCTGATGCCCCCCGGCGCCGAGGCAGAGCTCATCCGCCAGATGACCGAGTTCTACGACGCCCTCGACAAGCGCTACGGCGAAGGCTTCACCATCGAGGAAGGCGCCGCCGACGACACCATGCCGCAATTCGGCACCTTCGATGTCGCCCATGAACTCGACGACCAGCTCGTGCGCATCCCCGGCTATGTCGTGCCGCTCGATGGCACGGAGCAGGGGCGATACACCGAGTTCCTCTTCGTGCCCTACATGGGCGCCTGCATTCACTCCCCGCCGCCGCCGCCCAACCAGATCATCCTCGTGCGCGCGCCTGAGGGCCAGCGCATCACCGACATCTGGATTCCCTACTACGTCGAAGGCACCCTCTCGACCGGCGAATTCCTCAACGACACCGGCAACGCCGCCTATGCCTTGCAGCTGACAAAGCTGGAACCCTATCCGCTGATGGAGCCATGAAGGCCCCGCTCAGTTGCGAGGCTTCACGGTCGTGGGCGGCGGTGTGGTTGACATCGGCGCAGACGGCAGCTTCGGAACGTCGCCCGCCGTGATGGGCTTGTCGGGCGCAACCGTCTGCCCACTGATCGATTGACCGGAGCGGATCGCCAGCAGCGCCGGCATCTTCGCGGCAAGATCCTTCTGCGCGGGTGACCAGCAGCTCTTGAAGCCGCCCGGCTGGCTGACAGAGTAACCGGCTTTCACGGCTTTCAAGGCGCAGTCATCATACGCCGTAGTGACGAGGTTCGTGCAACTCGCACGCTCCGGCGTTCTGTCAGCATACGCCTTGCAGATATTCTGCGCCGCGCCGGCGGGAGAAAGATCGACGCCGTAGTTCGCCAGCTTGTTCGCAAAGCTCGTCCGCGTCTCCAGCAGTTTCTGACATGCAGAGATGGATCCGGCGACAGGTCCGAAAACGATGCTGGCAGAAGACGGCGCATAGGCCACCGCGTCCCGCATCGTCTCAAAGCATCCTTTGTCAAAGCTGGCGCGCAGGTCCTCAACGCACGCGCTTCTCAGCGGCTCGTTTGCCGGGCATCCGAACTGGCCGCTGCCAGCTGGCGGGCTGCCAATCCACCACCACAGGTAATACTCCCTCACACTCTGCTTGTTTGCATTCCAGCGTTCGGCAACACGCTGCGACAGACGCGGCGAGATGCCAACCTGCGCGACCTTGATGGCCTGTTCCTGATCCGGGGCGAAGGCCCACCCCTGCATGGCCGCGGAGAAGATCCCGCTCGGCTTGCACCGTGCCCGGATGACAGATCCAGTCTGGCCACTGCAGTCGAGTCCGCCCGCCAGCGATTTCAGGCCCGCAGCATCCGGATGCTTCAATCCGCCTACTGTATATATCGCCAGCTTCGCAGCGCGGCCAGCGGAGTCATTTGTCGGAAATCCAGTCATCACCGGCGGCAGGCGCCAGGCCCAGTGGGATTCAAACAGCTTGTCCCAGTTGGCCTCGATAGACTTCAGCATTTGCGATTCGTTGAATTCGCGCAGGCCTTCGCCTTTCACGTCCGCAAGCAGACGCAAAGCCATCTCGGTGCAGATCTTGTTGCCGTTGGCTTTGGAGTGCTTGTGAACATCATAATAGTTCGCGCAGGAGTCGATGCGGACTTGCAACTCGCTCATCACGATCGGTTCCGCTTTCGGCCCCTGAAGCGCAAAGCGCTTGATGTAGTGCGCACGTCCAGTGGTGGCGAATTCCCGTTCGTACACTACGCCGTAAGGCTCCGGATCGGATTCGCCGTTCACCAGTTCATCGTACGCCCCGCTGAGTCCGGCATAGGTCTTGTGCGCGGCGCGTTCTGCCATATCGTCGAGATCGTTGATGAAACCGAGTCCGAGCGCGTCGAGGGTTGCGGCGCAGGACTGCGATGCCTGGCTGATCGCATCGCCAATGTCGCGCAGATCCGTCAGGGCGATGCCATTATCGATTGTCGTGCACGCGCAGCTGACTTGCACCGTATAGGGCTGCACGCCTGGAACCGCTTCGATCATGTTCCAGACCTGTTCCTTGGCGGCGTCGCTGTTCACCACTTCGAGCAACTTGGTCCGGATACCGCCTGGCGGCATGATGTAGCTGATGCCTTCGCCGAAGGGCCGCGCCACCACGCCTTTGATCGACTTTTCGCAGTTGCCGGTGGGCACCGTTTCCGGTGACGCCACCTTGATCGCGGAGATCGCCGCCACGGTGATGGCATAGGGCGCCGCTGTGCCGCCGCCAGCCGCTGTGCACGCCGAAGCGTTGGCGCCGTTCTCGGCGATCAGCGCCGACTTGTAGGCGACATCGCCCATGATCTTGAGGCTGCCTACGCCGGCATCCTTGGCGCACTGGTATGCGGACTTGAAGGTATCCAGAGGTCCCGCCTGTGCGGAGAGCGGTAAGCAAAGCGAGATCAGCGCTGCCGCGATGACAGCTTTCTGCAAGCGCAGCATGATTGGCATTTCAGAGACCCCCTGGTGTTTACATACCGGCAGTCTCAATGGTTCGCAGGCCCAGTCAATCGGTGAGGATACCCAGTTTTCGGGGGGATATTGCCTATGGCACTGAAGCACCTTGCACCTGCCGGCCGTCGCCGCCGGCAATGCCGCCTGCGCGCTCGACTTCGAACCCTAGGGGCCTTATTCCATGCCGAAGCTCTGAAGCCGGCCTACATAAATCTGTCGCAAGCCGGTGCCAGTAGGGACAAGCACGAAGAGAGGAGCGCCAAGATGGACAGTTCGGAAAACATCTCCGCCAATCCCCGCATCGCTGCGGGCGCCGAGACGATCTCAACCCTCATCGAACGCCGCCTCTCGCGGCGCGGATTCCTTGGCGGTCTCGCCGCCGCATCTGCGCTGGCCGCGTGCGCAAACCGGCCGGAAGGGGACGTTGCCTTTGCGGCGCAGGAAGAGACCGGCGCCTTCCGCTTCGCGGAACTCGCGCGCGGCCTTGATGAAATGCATCACGTCGCCGAAGGCTACCGCGCAGACCTGCTGCTGCGCTGGGGCGACCCGCTCTGGGAGGACAGCCCGGCCTTCGATCCGCTGAACCAAACCTCCGCCGCGCAGGCGCGCCAGTTCGGCTACAATAACGATTTCATCGGCTTCGTGCCGCTTGATCCGTCTACGGATGGTGCGCTGCGCGGCCTGCTCTGCGTCAATCA